>PLXF01000053.1 GCA_003151315.1 Parachlamydiales bacterium | reverse complement strand
GAGCTCACAGAGGCGCGAAAACGCGCATTTTTATGCTTTTTCTCTGTGTTCTCTGCGCTCTCTGTGGTTATAATTTTTTCATGGTCAGCAACTTATGAGTACAATGAATTATGCAGCAACGCCTCTTACAAGAAAATCTTTGTTTGATGTATGAACTTTCTTTTCAATAAAAGGAGACCTACATGGACTATTGTTTGATTTTCGGCGTGATACAAATTTTGATATTTTTGGGAATGTTCATGACAGCCCTATACATTCTGCTTCCAAAAACAATCTCATTGTACTCACGGTGGAAGACAACAGGTAGAGTGACGTATCTATCTGCTGCCGGAGCTGCTGCAGTTGTTGCTTTTTTCTTTTTGGCTGCAGATTTTGTTATGTTCCTCAAAATTTTCATAAATGGAGGGCTACCATGCATCAAATAATAGCTCCGCGATGGCGTGAATTGTCATGAGTCGACGATCTTATGTTATCGTGCCAGCCTCGGTTGGCTCGATTACGAGGGTTGGTAATAAAATAAAGCAATGGGTACTATTCGCGAAAAAAAGGGCTATGAAATGGGTCAAGGCACGTTGCCGACTTGGTCGGAACTAGCGAAATCTATTGTTGCTGGAAGTATCTACGAACACTACAAAAAGAAGCGTTATAAAATCGTCGGTGTAGCTCGCCATACTGAAACGCTCGAAGAGCTCGTTGTTTACCTGGCTCTTTATGGAGAAGGGGAGTTGTGGGTCCGCCCTCTAGCTATGTTTTTGGAAAACATTTTTGTAGAGGGCAGCTTACAACCTAGATTTAGAGCACTTTAACTATTTTGACTCAGGAGAGCTGTCTCTTAAGCCCTTTCGTTGTATTGGAAAGGAAGAAGGCTTCTCCGTACTTAAATTTTAGTTCTATAATTGCGGGCTATGGTTTTAATCATCTCGCGTCTTTTATAGACGTCCATTTCTGGTGTGATCTGTAGAACAGCCTTATGAACTACGTCTTTTCTATTTATAGTAGGAATCTCAGTCACGGTTCTAAGGATGTCTCCCCTTAAAGAGGCATCCATATCTGGAGCAATAACTAGTAGCGCGAGGGCCGTGACGGCACCTCTTTCGTTCATAGGAATATAGGAGACATTTTTGATTGTCCAGGTTCGGCCAAAGTGGCTTATTTCTGGTGTAATCAGTAGAACAGCGTTACTAACTATTTCCTCTCTTTCTTTGGCAGGAATAGCAGCCACAGCTTTGATTATGTCGATGACCTCATAGTAGTGCATTTCTGGTGTAATGAGTCGAACAGCGTTACTAACTATTTCCTCTCTTTCGTTGGCAGGAGTGATATCGACCACCGCGCGAATCATTCGGATTCTGCTGCCGCAGTCCATTTCTGGTGTGATTAGGAGCAAAGCATTTTTAACAACTTCCTTTCTTTCAGGGACAGGAATATCGGCCATAGACTCATAGATTGTTTCCATATCGGCTACGCTCATGCCTGGAGTGATAAGTCGGTCTGCATGAACGATGATAGTTTTAATAATTATTAGTCTTGATCGATCATTCGTTGCGTCAGTAAGGAGCTGATGGGCACGATCAACAACTGTTTTTATTTGCTCATCCGTAGGAATTGCGGTTATTGCTTCGATGATCTCACTTCTAAAATGACCACCTATTTCCCATTTATCAATGAGCTGGCTTGCATAGGAGATGACTATTTCTCTCTTTTCAGGAGGAATCGCGGTTATTGCTTCGATAATAGCTTTTCTCGATTGACCATTCATTTCTTCAGTAATAAGTGGATAGGCATATGGGATAATTGTTTGTCGATATTGGGGAAGGATTGCGGTTACAGCTTCAATGACTGGCGCCCTTTCGGATAACTTACGCATCGCTTCATTAGTGAGCTGATCGGCGTAAACAAAGAAGTCATCATTTCGCTGCTGCGGAGGAATTGCAGCGATTGCTTGTGTTGTCGCTATGCTGTTGTTAGAGTGCATGTCGGGAGTTACAAATCGGAGCATAGTCCTTGAGAGGGGAGAAGAGGGATTTGCATTGTTAACAAGTTTCATCAATTGCTCTTTAACATTTCCATCCATTTGAGGCGCAATGCGGGGGAGCGCATAGAGAAGAACAGCAGAGCGTTGCTCAGCAGCAACGTCAAGGATAGTGCGGACAAATATCCTCCTAGGATCCCATCGCATAGCTGTTTGCTCTGGGAAAAGATCGATCGTTCGATCTTTAAGCCAGGATCCAGCCTCAACAAACCCACGGCCGATGGCTCGAAAGAAATTAGACACCGCGCGCGCAACCTTAGAAATTATATGGCAGAACCCACAGGTGGGTGCTGGTTGATGATATTCTGACTTTTCTGAGCTGTTGGCTGAAATCTTCTGCATAAAATATTTAAACCTCTTTCTGTTGTTACTATTATAAACAAACTACTTTATTAGTTATACCTTAATTATATTGTTTATAATATTAATTATTTTAACTTTATGATACCTCTGGTGATGTAAGGAAAAGTTTGGTATCCATTAATGATCGTTATAGCTATACTTTTGGGAATTCAAAAAACTATTTAGATCCCATGACAAAAAAAGAGTTTAGAGCTGAAAAAGAGCTAAAATACTACGGCGTCCACGCCTGTTTAATGCTGGCTGAGAAAAGGGCCGCAGATATCGTCCGCGTTTATATCGACGAATCGAATGTCAAACGGTTTAGCGCTCTCCTCAAGTGGTGCGCTAAAAACAAGAAAGCCTACCACATTATTCCCTCTGCGGATCTCAATAAGGTGAGCGAATCGATACACCATGAAGGGGTTTGCATCTTAGCGAAAGAGCTCCCTGTGATTTCGGAAACGGCCTTTTTAGCTTCTGTAAACCAACTCCCCAAAAATGTCTGCTTGCTCTATCTCGATCAGGTGGGCAATCCTCATAATGTGGGATCGATTCTTCGTACAGCAGCCCATTTTGGTATCCCCTACATTATTGGAGAAGATCTCCCCGCATTGTCCCCCTCCGCTTGCCGGATTGCCAAAGGGGCGGCAGAACTCGTCCGCATCGTCCATTTAGAGAAGGGGTTAAAAACGTTTCAGACCTTGCAAAAGGCGGGGTTTCAACTTATCTCCACCTCCTCTCATGAGGGTAAATCGCTCTACCAATTTCCTTTTCCTGTCCGGACTATCTTGGCCATCGGCTCTGAATCGCGTGGCGTGAGTGACGTTGTGCTAAAATCGGCGGCCGCTTCGATCCAAATACCGGGAACAGGAGCCATGGAGAGTTTGAACGTCTCTGTCGCAACCGCCCTTTGCGTAGGGGAATATTACCGGCAGCACGCATGATCGGGTATTTAGCCCCTGAGGGCTTTGAAGGGCAGTTGGAACAGGAACTCACCCATATCGTCGCTCGGCATGGAAGGCTTTTCCTTTCGGAAGCCCCTGAAAAGCCCGTCTATTGGGCGCAAAATGTATGGCGTAATTTAGAAATCCTACCGTTTACCTCCATATCTGAGGCGGCCAGCCTTTTACGGGCGAGAGGGGCTCTTTGGGCTTATTACCCCATACAGGCCTTTAGACGGAGCGAATTGATCGCTAAAAAGCTCCCTTTTTTCTCGCCAAAGTCTCTTAAGTTTCCCAGCCCCCTTCCTAAGGGACCTTTAGGCTCTTGGACCCTTATCGATGAAAAGACCCTTGTGGCCGCCTCCGATTGCTCTAGCCTCTTTGCTAACGGAGAGGTCCATTTTCAAGAGTCTAAAATCCCCCCATCGCGGGCCTATTTAAAGCTCTGGGAGCTATTTACCCGTCTTGAAAAACGGCCTGGAAGGGGAGACAAGTGCCTAGAGATCGGCGCCAGTCCTGGCAGCTGGACCTGGGTTCTGCAGCAGCTTGGCTCTCAGGTGACAGCGGTCGATAGGGCCCCTTTAGCCCCTTCTATTGCGCAGCTCTCCTCAGTAGTGGCTCTAAAAAAGGATGCTTTTTCCCTAAGTCCGGCCGATTTTCCCGATATAAACTGGCTTTTTAGCGATCTGATCTGCTACCCGGAAAAGCTGTTTGAGTGGTTAAAGCCTTGGATTGAGCTCGATATATCCCTCGTTTGCACCCTAAAATTCCAAGAGGGGAGCGATTACAGGATCATCGAACGATTTGCAGCCATAGAGGGGAGCGGCCTTATTCACCTGTATCACAATAAGCATGAACTAACTTGGTATAGAATTTTAAAATAAATACTATATAATCGATTTCTGTATCAAATAAATACTATTTATTGTATAATCTTTCATTAAAAGAGGGTTAATATGTCTTCGTGTTTAAATGGGAATTTAGAGAAAAGTAAAGTTATAGCGGCTTTTTGTAGCGCTATTCAAGAAGAGAAAAAATTACCTCTTCGACGCGATTGTACGATTCGCCAAAATAATGAAATCCGTGCAGCATATGCGGGGGCTCTTCATCAATTAGCTCTCCAATTAAACTACCAAGACCCCTACATGAAAACGGATAATTTTATTTGGGCTGCGGAAAGCTTGATATTTAATCCCGATAATAAGATTAGGTCGGCTAATTTAGAGGGGAATCTCGTGCAAGAGACGGTCGCTCAAGCTGAACAATTATTAGAAAGCCTCAAGATGCTTGAATCCGCAGCTTCATTAAATGAGAGTATAGAATCACCTTTATCTCAGTTTATTTCTAAACTAGATATCTTCGCCCCTCAACTGATGAAAGTCACAAGGTCTATCAACCAAAGATAATTATTTCTTAGCTTTCCACGCAGACTCAGATAGGAGTTTGTGGAGAGTATCTACGGATACTTCGGGTGAGACGGTAAAAGGGACCGGGGCGCCAATTCGCTTTTTTTCTTTATCTGCTAAGGAAACGCTGCCTGTAAAGGTGACGTGTAGTTTTTTCTGGTCATCTACTATAAAAGACAATTGATCGGTTTGAAAATCTACCCGGTGATCTCCTTTGTCCCACGCTTTAGCGATGGCGGGAGCGGGAGCTAGAGCTTGTAGACCCTGTATTCCTGTCAGATCTGAGATAAATTCCGATTGAAGCACGCCCATCACCTTTTCATTGGAACTTAAGAGTAAGGGGACGTGGATTTTTGGGGTAAAAGTCATCTGCACAGCCCCTTTTTCTAACTCGACTCTCCCTTCGGCAATAGTCCCTTTAAGAGATTTTTCAGCCTGAATCGAAAATTTTTGCTGCACTTCCTTATCCATTTTTAATACTTTATTCAGTTGCCCTTTTAGTGTCCCCTCAGGGAATTTTGTTGCATCTGCGCGAGATAAGACCGGGTTGACGATAAAATAGGCATCGCTTTTTGTTTGGGGGGTTTTATAGAGAAGTTCAAACGATTTTTCTCCCGCTTCGGAAATAGTAAAGCGTAGTTTTTCGGGATTAGTGGGTAGCCATTTAGTTGTTAAAAATCGGCCCACTTCAGCTCCTACTGCTGTATCTACTTGTCGATTGAGAAAAGGGATAAAGGTTTTGGGATTTTGAAACGTTACTATCAGTCCGTTCGCCGATTCTTCTACGGAAAACGCCTCTACTTGTTCGGTCTTTCCTGGCGAGTAGTGGGGAAATAGCTGGAGTAGCATTTTGGTTCTGTTATCTAAAGGGTTTAACAAATCGCCCATCTCGTCCATGAGCACTTCGTCGCCCGCATCAAATCTTCTAGCCATCTCGTTATTATCTCCGAGTATCGGCTCTTCTATCTCCAATTCCCCTTGAACGGGTGTAGATGGCGAATTGTTTTTGCCTAGAAGGTAATGGCTTAATGTCTCTTTCAGATTTTTTAATAAGGGGAGTTTGTTTGAACTAAAGTCGTTTTTAACATTTTTTATACAACTGAGAACAGCATCTTCTCCAAATGTGTCGACCACATCTCTGTATTCTGCCGTTTTCATAAAACTATCAAATCGTAGATTTGCATATAAGTTTTTGTTGTTTAAGTAAAACGTAACGCTTCCATTCAACCCTTTTTTGGTCATAAGGCCGGGATTGGCCTTTAAAAACGAGAGGCATTCTTGGATCTCTTCTTTTTGCAAATCGGTGTATCCGATCGAATCTTCCATTACATGTAGTTCCGACTCGATTGTGTTTGCTTGCGTATCGTTTTGTAAATAATCTTCAATTGTCTCGCTTAGTTCTTCAAAGCGAGTTAATTTTTTTACCAAATATTGGTTGAGCACTTTTCCCACTGTTCGGTCTAATTGATCTGTCGTAAATTTTTGCGTTAGAATTTGATATTCGTGGGTTTTTTTGAAGTGTTTAAAACGGTCAGAAACATACAGGCGGCGATCTTGTCCATATAGGGGTGTTTTTTCTGCGCGCTCTTGAGGGGATAGGGAAGTCTTAGCAAATTGGGTGTATTCGGCAACATCCTTAGCATCTGAAGCAAAAGAGTCGTTAAGGGTAGGAGGCTCAAGTGTTGCCGCCCGCGAAGGATTAGCTATAGTTTTTTCATAAATAGAGCCGATAACTACAGATTCACATCTGAGTAGTTTATACTTAGAGCCACTTTCCAAAGAGGAGAACGGAGGGCTAACTGAAGAAATAGCTGTATTTACTAAAGAGGTCATTAAATTCCCTGGTTTTTACATTATTCCAACGATCTACATTATTAATTATACACTAAATTTATTTTTAATTATATAATTAATTTCAATTGAATGAGGGTTGAGTGTTAATGATTTGAATGATTGGATAAAAGCAAAAGAGATGGGATCATATCTAACTAAGGCTTAATATATTGCATAAAAAAATTATAACCACAGAGAACGCAGAGTACACAGAGAAAAAACATAAAAATGCGCGTTTTCGCGCCT
>PLXF01000152.1 GCA_003151315.1 Parachlamydiales bacterium | reverse complement strand
CAGTTTGGATTGCGATGGATGGATTTGAAGTGAGGAGCTGTGCGACGAATCCCCAAGAAGACAATACCGACAAAACCTTGAAATACGAGCGCTCTCTCCAGAAATCGATTTTCCAGAATCTTTTTTTATTGAAGAAGCTACAAGGATCTGTCTGATTGTTGGGTGAGATTTAAGGGATGCGTGAGAAGGTGGGCTGGGAATTCTATGCCAAATGGGTTTGTTTTGGAAAATTTATTTATTAAGCAAATGACTTTTTTTACAATATAGGAGAAGACGTGGAAATCATACGAAATAGGAACTGGGAATGTTCTTATTGGCAGATCGGACCTTTAGACACATGTGTTTTTTCGTGAATAGATATTTTGCACTCATGGTTTTTTGAAATGGTTCGAAGCAAAAGATAGGAAAGAGCTACGATGATGGCTGCGACAAGAGATAGCCAAGTCAGGGAAAATGTATCGACAATGACTCCTCCAAAAAACGAACCTCCTGCTATCCCCAAATTAAAAGCTGCTATATTTGTCCCAGATGCCACCTCTTCTGCTTGAACACCATAATGTGCAACTAATTTCATGATTAAAAACTGAAGAGAGGGGACGACTGCAAAAGCGAATGCACCCCAAAATGCCAATGTAATTACCGAATAGGTAGGAGAGGTTTGGGTAAAGAAAAAAGCAATTAGAATGAACGTAAGATGAATGATATTTACTTTTAACGTTCGAAAAACACCGAATTTATCAGAAAAACGTCCACCCAAAATGTTACCTACCGCAACTGAAGCGCCATATAAAACAAGAATGGCGCTGATACTGGTAAAAGAAAAACCTGTGACATTATGTAATATGTCTGTGACATAGGTATAAACGACAAATGGTCCACCAAACGACAAGATTGTTAAGGCATACGAATACAGCATGGATTTGTGCCCTAAAAAACTAAATTGGCGCCATACCGAAGAGGGAATTTTCCTCTCCAGGTTTGCTGGGATCCATTTGGAAATGCCAAGAAAGGATAAAATGCCTACTCCCACGATGACCCAAAAACTGCTTTGCCAAGAAACGTACTCAGCTAAAAAAGTCCCAAAAGGGACGCCTAGTACTAAAGCAACTGTCAGTCCGCTGAACATCAACGCAATGGCGCTGGCTTGTTTGTTTTTTTCTACTAACTGCACAGCGACTTTCGTAGAAATAGCAAAGAAAACGCCGTGTGCAATGCCACTTAATATTCGTCCGAGCATGAGGATGGAATAATTGGTGGCAAGAGCCGCTAGAGTGTTTCCTACAATAAATAAGAGGATGAGTCCGAGCATGAGTCGTTTTCGAGGAATCCTCATTGTAAAAGCGGTCACAATTGGAGCTGATACCGTTACTGCTAAAGCGTAACCTGTCACTAGCAACCCTGCTGTTGCAATAGAAACACTAAAGCCTTGCGCAAGAATAGGCAGCATGCCTACCACAACAAATTCTGTCATACCAATTGCAAACGCTGCTAATGCAAGTGAAAGTAGTGCTAATGGCATAGATTATTCCCCCTTTTTAACTCAATAGATGTCCGCCTTCTATAAATAGAGTTTGTCCGGTCATAAAAGTATTTGTCATTAAGAACAAAATTCCTTCTGCTACTTCTTCTGGTTTCCCGACATGACCAACCGGCAGTTTTTTCGTCAATTGTTCAAACATGGCTTCTCTCTCTACAGAAGACATAGTTGCATAGCGCGGGGTATCAATAATGCCAGGAGAAATAACATTAACGCGTATAGGCGCTAGCTCAATTGCCAATGCGCGACCTAACCCTTCCACAGCACAATTTACCGTTGACATCACACTTAAGTTTTTTTGTGGCTTTTTCGAAATAAAACCTGAAACAAATACAATCGCTCCCCCTTTACGAATATGAGGAGCCGCATATTTGGCAGCATTATATTGTCCCCAAAACTTGCTATCGAACCCTTCACGAGCGGTGGCTGTTTCCATTGTTAAAAACGGACCCTTAGGGATGACCGAACCAGGCGTCGTGAGATAGTCCAAATCACCTACCTGATCAAAGAACTTCTTGACCGACAGTTCATTGCTAATATCTAAAGAGAACACGTCAGCATTAGATTTAAATTCATTTTTAACATTCGCCATGTGTTGTTCATTGAGTCCAGTAATAACTAGACGAGCTCCCATCTTCGAGGCTAATCGTGCAGTTGCTAATCCAATACCGGAAGTACCACCAATGATAACAACACGTTTTTCTTCGAGTAAGTTCACAGCAAGACTCCTATTTTATTAATAAATTGCCAGTTTATACTCATTGAATCTGTACCGCTTGGAGTTGCTTCATCAAAGTTAGGTTATCCTCTAAATGCCAGTCCTCAATAAGGCGGCCATTCTTGATGTGCAATATGTCAATGGCAATAAACTCTACCGGCTCGTTTGTAGGAGCATGGTCCATAAATTTTCCTTCAAATGTACCACGAAAAATCAGACGAGCTGTCACCTTATCTCCGACTACTAGTAAATCTTCGAGGGAACAACTAAGATTAGGAACGGCTGTTCGAAAGTTTTCTGATGCGGCCTTTAACCCCTCTGGCCCTTGTGGACGATCTTCGGGTAGTGTATTGTCTTTAAAATCAGGAGCGATAACAGCGTCAAGATAAATTGTATCTCCTGTATTCCAAAAGGTATAGTAAAGCTGCGCAGCACGTATAATTTGTTCAGATTTAGACTTACTCAAGGAGCGATCGATCGTCATCGTTTTTGGTGCCACCAAATTACTGTCTTTGATTTCCGGTTGCGTTTTTGCATTGGCGGCTTCTACTTTTCCTAGCAATATCAAAACAATGCCAGTCAATGCGGCTTGTTTGTAAAATTTCATGACATTAGTTCCTTATAATATATATAAATTTGCAAAACCTTGCATTTCATCCGATCAATAGATTCCAGCGAGGGGGATGATCAATCCTATTTGCCTTAAATTTGCATCCTACTTAAACCCTATTAAAGGTGCAAACTACATTATTTTCTGTTTTTATTGACGTCATTTCCGGTCCAAGGCATACAGCAATTGATAAAGGAGCCCGTTATGATGAAGCACTTCGGTTGTTCGATTCTGATCGCATTTTTCGGTTTAAATACTGTCTACGGAGATGCTTTCTGGCCTAATGGGGCGCAGCTCGTCATCACCATTAACATGAATTTTGAATCTGGTGGCCAACCAGAAGGAGCTTTGTCTCCCTGGTCTGACACTCCCATGTCAAAAGGCTATGTAAATTTGCCTGCCGCCACATGGTGGGCCTATGGCTATAAAGAAGGGATTGAGCGGATGCTGGATTTATGGGACAAGCACAACATTAAGGTTTCTTCTTACGTCGTTGGAGAAGCGGCCCTTAAAAATCCGAAATTAGCTAAAGCCATCGCCGACCGCGGTCACGAACTCGTAGCCCATGGAATTCGGTGGGTAGATGGTGAATACAAAATGAGTTACAAAGAAGAGACGAAATTCATCAAGGATGGAATTGATGCAATTGAAAAAATAACCGGGTTCAAACCGCTCGGATATAATGCATGGTGGTTGCTTCGCAGCAAGAACACTCTGAAAATCTGCCAGGATCTGGGGCTCATCTATCATGTCGACGACGTAAGTCGGGACGTTCCATTTGTAACGATGGTTCGAGAACAAAAATTTGCAGTAGTGCCTTATACTGTGCGCAATAATGATATCGTTCAAGTTGAACTTAACCACTTTTCAGCGGAGCAATTCTTGAGCGAACTTAAACTTGAATTTGATCAGCTATATGAAGAAGGTAGTACAAAGCGCCGCATGATGATGGTAGCTCTACATGACCGGATCGGCGGTACCCCAGCAATGGTTCAGGCAATCGATCAATTCATCCAATATGCTAAGCAGCATTCTGGGGTTGTTTTTATGCGCAGAGATGAAATCGCAAAAGTCGTTCTGAATGAGAAAGATCCTCTCATTGACAATACTGAGATCGAATACAATAAATAAAAGTGTTAATAGCCGGTAGGTGACTTTTTCGATAGGAAGGTGCAATAGCGGTGCAACGAGCTTCCTATTGCACCGTTAAAAACCCGCAAAATCCAATTGCATCGATTAACCAATTTCTTTACAATCATGCTCGTAACGATTGGATGAAACTAGATAAAATAGACTTCACTCTTCCTTTTAATGAGAGGATCGATGGTTCGAATCCATCAAGTCTCAATTCTTTATTTCCAAAGCTTCAAGTAAAAACCACCTTTATCCCCGCGAGGGTCGCAATCCAACAGTTTGGATTGCGATGGATGGATTCGAAGTGAGGAGCTGTGCGACGCCCGGGGTCCCCAACGACGCATCGTCGATGGGGTGGGGAATCGGCGGGAAGCCCGGAATCCATCAAGTCTCAAATTTTTTTCCAAGTTATTTTCTGGGAGTGAAATCGTGGAATCGGCGTTCATGCTAAAGGTTTAAATAGAGGCTCTTCCCAGTAGATGCGGCATAAGCTCTCTCAGAAGTAGTCATTTCTCTGAGGCGTTCAGATTTCTCGTTCGCTTCTTTTTCACTACTAGCCATTGCTACCGTAATCCAATTTGCCATTTCCGTCTTTGTGGGCAATTCTCCTGCTTTTATGAGCGCGCGAACTGCATTTGTTTTCAATATTTCTTCAGCCTTTTTCACTCGAAATTCCAATGGATTAACGCTATCCATATTTGCTTCGACCATCCAGATTTCTTTTGTCATATTCGTAACCTCATCTTGCGAAAAATAAAGAAGATAATATGAGATTTAAATATTCCGCTCAAATCGAATCTTTTATTTTTAAGCGGCGATCTCATTTTGGCGTGCAATGATCTGCGAGTATACCAGCCATAATTATATGGATTCCGAGGAGCGTATTCGATCCGCCTATCAGCACGCCTGTCTACGGCACATACTAGGTGAGAGGATGTCAAACGCCTCTCTTCGCATTCGGATGGGCATCACACAACCCAATTACTCGATGGTGTCCCGTATCATTCGAGATGCCGTCCGAGCTTCCCTCCTTAAACCTTATGGAGGAACTAGTTCTGGCAAGGGAGCTTTCTATCTTCCTTTCTGGGCTTAAACCTATTGTGACTGAGATCTCTTTGGCTCGTGGCATTCACTATGTAAGTATTTGGCATTTAGTTATTTTGAATTGTGACTGAACCGCCCCTATTTGGATCGGATTTCAACTCCCTGCACCTGATTTTCGCACCTCATCTTAAAGTACCAATGGGTAGGTGATTCAATGGAGAAGTGCGTTTCCATGCCGTTAATAAGATGAATTTGAACAGGGGATCGCTTCTTAAGAGATTTTCTCCCTTCTTTGGATGCCTTATAGGAAACAAAGAAGGGAGAAAGGTTGAGGGTTATAAAATAGCACAATTATGGGAGTCTCTTTCGGCGACTACTCGTTGATGTGCGGCGGCTACATCCGTTGGACGATTGGGGTCTACCCAGACTTTTCCGATTTTTATATAGCCAAATCGTGAATAGTCGAATTGCCCAACCGACCGGAGTTCTTCTAGATCCCCACCGGGAAGCTGCAAGACACAGGTAGCAAATACAGAACAGGCGCGATAAGCAGTTGTATTGCGCCAGTCTGTATTGACCGGTTGGTCTGGGCCAGTGACTTCATCGAGATAATCGGGCTGCAATTCTGTCCGTTCATCTTCCCAATGTTTTACCCTTACCCAATTCGCACATTTAGTCACCGGAACTGGCTCTCCATTAGGCGCTGTGATATTCAAAATTTCTGGGAAAGTGCGACCCCCTATAGGGGCGTACGCTTGCCATTGTCTTCCGTTCCATCGGGGGTGTAATATTGATTCAGGTCTTTGAATTTGTGCTACACCAACAATGGGTGGAGTTCTGATTCCTTCTACTATGGCTGCCATGTGATTCTCCTTTTCAACCGGCCTTTATACTCCGTCCACTGGAAAGTTGGACAGACAAGCTATGCTGGCATCCCAGCCTTTCGATCCGCAAAAACAGCCCCCTATTTTTAATAGGGAACTATTTTTGCGCC
>PLXF01000159.1 GCA_003151315.1 Parachlamydiales bacterium | reverse complement strand
ACAACCAACCCATGCTAGCTCCCAGCCTTTGGATCCGCTAAAATAGCCCTCTATTTCTAATAAGGAACTATTTTCGCGCCGGCTACGCCTGATCAGAATTCTGGGAGCTAGCATGGGTTGGTTGTCTAACTTTCAACTGGACACAGTATATAGAGGTTCCACTTGAAAGGTACCTAATATTTCCGTTTTAACAATTCATCTTTTCAACTATTTTGGCAGGGTCCTATGGTCTTCGAATAGTAACCCTGCCAAAATAGTTAAAAATCTGAACTGTTAAAATAAAAATCTTGGGTATCTTTCAAGTGGAACCTCTATATACCGCTCGTGATTCAAAAATCACGAACAGCATAAAGATGTAAAAAAATACTTTACGTATAAGCAATCTAGTTTATGATGACGAAAAGGTTTCGTGACAAGCACGAGGATCCGATTTTCTGTGATACGGCAATAAAATGGGTGCGATAGCGATGCAGTTAACCGAGTTGACCAGTGTCTTCCTGCGGAACTTTTCACGAAAACACCGTTATTTTTATGCGGCCATTGCATTCACTTTGGTCGGAATGCCTCTCTATGTCGAAGCAGGCCTCTATAGGAAAAATATCCTCGCCCAAGAAAGGCCTGAGACCGAAGTTCCCCGATCGAAAGAATTAATCCGCGCTGTTGCTACACCCCGAATTACAACACCCGTCAGTGGCGTTTATTTAGTTGAGGGATTAATTTTAGTCGAAGGGGGGCGAGAGCTCCATACTATCCATCGAGAGCACGGCATCCATATCGATTTGGGAAAAGGGGATTACTCCCTTCTACACAAACAGCTCGAGCCCTATTTAAATTACCCTTTAAATATAGAAAGTATTCAACAAATTAAGGCGACGATTGTCGACTACTTTCTCAAAGAAAAGAATCAGTATGTCGCGGCTATCGTTCCGGTTCAGGAAGTCAGCGACCAGGTTCTTGTCCTGGAAATTTTAGAAGGGGCCGTCGGGGAGATCACCTATCGAGGGCAAAAATGGTTTTCCCCTTGGGCTCTACAGCGAGGCCTCGAGGTAAAAAAGGGGGATCCGATTATTGAAAAACAGTTATTGGATTACCTAACTTGGGTCAACCGCAACCCCTTCCACCACCTCCAACTCATCTTGCAACCGGGAAGGACCAAAGGGACAACCGACATCGAATTTATGTCGCAAGAGCGTTTCCCCGTCCGCTTTTTCTCCGGGGCTGACAATACGGGATTTATCGCAAACGGCGGGCAAACTCGCCTCTATGCCGGATTCAATTGGGGAAATGCTTTACAGATCGGCGATCTTTTATCTTACCAATACACCTCCTCTGTGAATTTTCACGGATTTCAATCCCATGTGGTGAACTACAGCTCATTCCTCTCCTGGAAGCACCTCTTTACGATTTTCGGTTGCTATGGCCAGGTATACCCCACTATCCCCGATTTCACTACAGTCGGAAAAAACTTGCAGGGTTCAATCCGCTACGATATCCCTATTAAGCCCTTATATGGCGACTTCCGGACAAACGCAATGGTGGGATTCGACTTCAAATACCAAAATAGCAACCTATTTTTTGCCGGAAACGCCGCTGAAGTTTCGGCCGTGATCCAAACGATTAACGTCACCCAATTTCTCTTTAGCTATTCGTTCCAAAAAAACTGGACTAATCAGGCGATAAACTGCGAAACCCAACTCGTCACCTCCCTGTGGAAAGATTGGTGGATCCCCTACCAAACCTCCTTTGATTACAACGCGCTGCGAGAGAACAGCCATGTTAGATACGCCTATCTCAAATTTTCTCTAACCGACAGCTATAGCTTTCCCGGAGACTGGATCATCGCCACCCAATTTAGAATGCAGATCGCCTCGCAAACCCTCCCCTCGAGCGAAGAGTTCGCGCTAGGCGGCGCCAATACGGTGCGGGGCTATTATGAGCAGCAATTTCTTGCCGACAACGCTTTTTGTTTTAATATAGAAGCCTATAGCCCCCCACTGTCTCTCTTTAATGCCGTACGCAACGAACTCACCTTCCTCCTCTTTTTCGACTATGGATATGGGCGCGGTTACAGTGCCGTCTCTCCCCCTTATATATCACAGAATCTCGTCGGAATTGGCCCCGGTATGCGCTACGACATCGTTCCGTATCTATCTTTGAAAGCTGACTACGGTTTTCAAGTCTTAGGAATCCCCCTAGACCACCGCTTTGGCCGGTTTCACTTAAGCATCACTGCGAGTTATTGATTATGCGTTATTTCCTAACCTTTTTTTTCCTCCTCTTCGCCTCCACCTCCTCCTTAAGCGCTCTAGAAGCGATCGGAGCTGTGATCGCCTTAGAAGGGAACGCTCTGGCGACAACCGAAGAGGCCGATCGACCTCTGCAGATCGATTCGCCAATTTATGTAGGAGACACAATTAAAGTAGGCAGCTCTTCTCGATTGCAAATCCGCTATTCAGACGGAGGGCTACTCAATCTCATCCCCGATACAGAGTATAAAATCAAATCGTACCAATACAAAAAGCTCTTTAAAAAAGACCACTACTTTGCTGAATTGGTCAAGGGGGGCTTTCGGAGCTTAAGCGGCTCAATCGCCAAAAAAAACCCCCAAGAATACGAAGTGGAGACACCCACCTCTACCTTAGGGCTGCGAGGCACTACTGTGGAAGCGAGAATCACAAATGGGGTTGTCTACTTCGCCGTTGAATCGGGACTTGCTGAAATCATGAATGCCGGCGGTTCCCGTCTTATTGGTGTTGGAGCCCGCTCCCAATATGCTGTCGTCTATGCTTCCAACCAAAGCCCTGAATATTTGGAATCAAGACCGAAGATGTTAGATTTGAGAAATTTCGCCGAGCCAAACCGCGGATTCTCCATAGACGCCGCACAGCTGGCGCGCACAGCTAGAGGAGTTTCTGCAACGCCCCCTAGCAGACAACCCCAAAGCACCCCTCCCCTCGGCGGCAAGCCTGTAACACCCGCCCCCGACTCAACCCGTCCTCCTGCAGAAGGGGGCGATAAAGCCGCCATCCAGACCACCCCAACCCTTCAAGGGCAAGAGGGAGAAGATTGGCAATTTAAAAGCGGGGGCAAAGGAGCCGGCGGCAGCGGCGGCGGCGGCGCCTCCGTAGGCGGCGGGTGTTGAATAAGGATACATTGTGTATTCGGGGGTCATATCTCAGCTCCTATGTAAAAAAAGATTCAACGCAACCTATCAAAAAAAGGAATTTCTCGAGAAGATAGCTATCTATTCTTGAAAATCTGTTTATAAAATTTTCATTTACAGGAAAAATCCCTTGGAGTACCTTATCCTCTGTTAAAATCTGGAGGTTTCTATGAACATAAGTAAAACTCTTGCAACCGCTTTTAGCCCCTACCGTGCTGATCTATTCCCCTCACTTAAAAAGGAAAATTCCTTTCAGAAAGTTTTCTCTGCCACTAAACCCCTATTTTCCCCTCAAGCTTTTCCTCTCTTTTTCTCCCTTTCTTCGGGAGGAATATTCCCCTCTGGGATAAGAAAAGAGGGGCTTTTACATCGGAATGTGCAGAAAGGCTTCTCCCCTGCGAGGTTTCACCCTTTTTCTTCTTTTAAAAATACAAAAACGTTTACGGATTATGAAAACGTGATCAAAACTCTCGTTTGCAATCAGCAATTCGAAGAGGCGTTTATCGTGCTTAGTAATTTTGCCGATCTGAAAAATTCGAAAAGCATTCAAACAAAAAAACTGGCCTTGTTGCTTTTTCCGGCATGTTTAGAAGAAATGGAGAAGAACTGCAATGAGCTTATCAATAAAGAATCAAATAAAATAAATAGCGTGGCCATAAAATACATCAGATTATTTATCGAATCTAAAAAGAATCAAATCAGAAAACTTGAGAGCGAAATCAACGAAGAAACAGAAAATTCGCGTAAAGTCTAAACTCGACTTTGCAACTTTTTTAGCCCGATAGTCTTGGCCGTTTGTCCCCTGAGGCGTTTATGTAACCAGGAAGGGGTTTTTAACCCCTTCCTGGTTAAATGAACGCCTCAGAGAACAAATATGCAGAGGCAGTCGGGCTAAAAAAGTTGCAAAGTCGAGTTTTTG
>PLXF01000140.1 GCA_003151315.1 Parachlamydiales bacterium | reverse complement strand
TCGTAGCAAAGGATCTGATCTCCTTTATACCAAATCGGAATTTGATGGCCCCACCAAATTTGGCGAGAGATACACCAGTCGCGTAAATTTTAGATCCAGTAGTAATAGGTCTGTTCCCAATGGGGAGGGATGAGTTTGACGCGCCCCTCTTTGATTGCTGAAATAAGGGACTCTTTAAAAGCGCTCATTTTCACAAACCACTGCTTAGAGAGATAAGGCTGGATCACCGCTTTTGAGCGATAGGAGAGGCCAATCCGCAGCTTGTGAGGGTCTATTTTACTTAAAACACCCTCTTTTTTCAGCGCGGCTACCACCGCTGCGCGCCCCTCTTCGATAGTGAGGCCGGCAAAGGGGCCAGTCTCTGCATTCAAGCGACCATCGGGTGTCAGGATATTGATTCGGGGTAGATTGTGGCGCTGCCCCATCTCAAAGTCGTTGAAATCGTGAGCCGGAGTGATTTTTACCGCTCCTGTTCCAAAGGCGGGATCGACAAAAGGGTCCGCAATGATCGGAATGAGGCGGTGAGTGAGGGGTTGCCGAATTTCTTGACCGATGAGATTTTGGTAGCGGAGATCGCTAGGGTGAACAGCTACAGCGGTATCTCCGAGCATGGTTTCGGGGCGCGTCGTGGCCACTTCAATGAATCCCTCGCCGCTTGCGAGTGGGTAACGGATATGCCAAAGGAACGAGTCGATCTCTTCGTGTTCTACTTCATCGTCGGAAAGGGCTGTTTGGGCGATCGGATCCCAATTGACGAGGTAGTCGCCGCGGTAAATAAATCCATCGTCAAACATTTTTTTGAAACAAACCCGGACGGCCCGATTGCTTTGCTCATCCATTGTGAAGCGGAGGCGAGACCAATCGCAGGAGCAGCCGAGCTTACGGATCTGATGGAGAATTTGCTTTTCGCTTTTCTCTTTCCATTGCCATACGTGCTCGAGAAATTCAGCTCGAGAGAACTCTTTTCGCCGCTTTCCCGTTTGCGCTAGCAGATGTCTTTCGACGACCGTTTGGGTGGCGATTCCTGCGTGATCGGTACCGGGGACCCAAAGGGCTTCAAAGCCGAGCATCCTTTTCCAACGGATCAAAATATCTTCTAGAGTGCCGACGAGAGCGTGTCCCATATGTAGAACGCCGGTTACATTGGGAGGGGGGATCACAATAGTAAAGGGCAGTTTATCGGAGTTTGCATCGGCGCGGAAATAGCCCCCCTCTTCCCAGAAGGAATACCACTTATCTTCGACATCTTTAGGATCGTATGCTTTAGGCCAGGAGCTCATAGGTGCAAAGATAATAACACGGAAGAAAGGGAAGGGTCA
The DNA here is from genome assembly GCA_003151315.1 of Parachlamydiales bacterium. GTDB lineage: Bacteria > Chlamydiota > Chlamydiia > Chlamydiales > SM23-39 > SZAS-17. The sequence goes on along the minus strand of PLXF01000140.1, from coordinate 3,693 downwards.
ATATTTTCTATAGCCCTTCAATTTGTTTCGCTGCTTCGTGAAGAAATTCTTCCCGATCGAATCGTCGGATTAAGATCAGTCCGCTGCTATTTTTCACTTTAGGGTTTTCGTGTTCTGTAAAAAATTTCTTACCCAGTAGAGTTTGCAACTGCTCCCATTGCTCTCTCGCGACCTCCACGGGATAGGCAGAAAAAGGGACGTTATAGGAGGGCGTGGGAAAAGAGGCGTCCCTTTGGGTGGCGTAACAATCGAGAAACGTTTTGTGCATCTCTAACATCTCTTCATTCGAAATAGGGAGGAAGAGGTTGCTCTCTCCAAAAGAAAACCGGTCCCACACATTCCGATAACCCCAAATTTCAACAGGGCGGGAGAGTTTGGCTAGTTCCAGACTGGTCGCAATAAGTTGGAGTGCTTGGTGGTGGGTAGCGGGGCCTGTCGCTTCCGGATCGAGGGCCACTGTGATGAGGTCGGGCGCTGTGTTTTCCAACAGAATGGTGAAGGGACGAGCCCTTTTTTCCTGTTCTAGGAAAGAGGAGGAGAGATCGGCGTCATAAAAAGGGGCGCGTAGGTGGACAATAGATTCGAGGTTGGCGCCAGACCCAATCCAGACCCGATCCTCTTCCGATTCTCTAATCGCCCCCTTCAACTCTTGGATAATAGCGGTGTCGCTGTCTGCTGCAGATCGATCTTTACAGTAGCTGGCGAGCGTTTTGATTCGTTCCTTCAAGAGTTCGATCGAATCGATTTGGTAGAGATCGCATAGCTTTTTAGCGAAAATCGCCTCTTCCAATTCCTTTTGGCGCAGCACATCTCCGGCAGCGCGGGCAACTTGGAAATGGCGTAAGAGCTCTTTATAATCGGTTTTTAGAGCGAATTTTTGGATCTCTTTATGGGTTGACAGATCGTTTAGCGCCAATGCCAGATATTTATTGGTTACGCCTCGGTGTCCTGAGGTGAAACAACAAAAGACATTCCGATTTTCCGCAATGGCCGCTTTGGCAAAAGGATAATAGGCGAGAAGGATGTCGTCGTGATGGGGACTTGTGTGGAGAATCGTCTTCCCTTTTTGCGGCTCTATCCCTTTTTCCAATCGGTCGATCAGCTTTTTTTGGAAATCGGTTTTAAGTGTTGGCCAATTTTCTGGGTAACGGGTGAGGAGGAACGAGCCAGACGGAGTAGAAGAAAGGTCTTTTTGCGTAAGTTGAGCGAGGGGCTTTTTCTTAGCGAGAGCGATTTCTGTGANNCAAAACCGGGCCCCTTTCAGTTTTTGTAAAACGGTAGCCGGGAGCGCCACGCAGGGCTCTTCCTCGATCGCGGAGGCAACAGGTCCCGCCTTGCTTTCCCCAGCGGCGAAGATAATGGCGACGGCTTTGGGATTGCGGCAAATTGTATCGAGGCCAATGGTTGCGGCTAATTTTCCTCTAGCGATCTCAATGCCCCCTAAGTCAATCGCAGAGGCGGCCGCTGTTTCGTAATTGAGGGTGACTAGACGTGTCGAACTGTCGTGCATCGAGCCCTTTAGATTAAAAGCGACATGGCCATCGGGTCCAATCCCGCCCAGAAAGAAGCCAATCCCGCCCCATTCTTTAATTTTTTCCTCATACTGATCGCAAAAATTCTTAGCTTCGATCAACGCTGTCCGCTGCAACTTTTCTTGGGCGGTTGCAGGAGTGCGGACGAGGAGGTTTAAATCGGCTTGACCTGCCGGAAATACCCCTTCGATCCCATGTTTTTTTAGGGTGGGACCGAATAGTCCATCCATAGTTAACGTGTTTTCCGGCTTAATCCCTAAAAGTTCGATATAATTTTTTTTCACAAAAGAGGTGAAGCTGTTGGTCTGTGAGGGATCGAGGGGAAAAAATTCGTCGAGTTGAACAAAACGGAGGCGAGAGGTGTCGGGAAAAGAGCGGCTCTTTAACCCATAGCTTTTGAGCTTCTCTAGTATCTGAGGGTCGTTCCAGTGCTGTTTAAAATAGTTCAAATATTTGATGAAATAGGCGGGCGTTTTTCCGGTAGGAAGGGCCGCAACGCCAGAGGGGTTTTCTTCCAGCCAGAGGAGAAAGCGGATGGCGGTCAGTTTGNNCGTTTTCCCAGCTCAGAGGGGTTTTGAGCTAAAACAACGGGGATTTTTTCGCCGGGATAGAGAGCCTCTCGGTGAGATTCCTTCCACAGGCTGTTTTCCCAATCGACACTGCGCATCCCCAAGGCCCCCGTAGCCAATATAGTTAAAATACTGATCTCAACAAATTTTTTCATATGGCTCTAACCTACCATAGGAGGCGATTTGTTTTAAAAATTGTTTTATCGGTAAAAATTTTTCCGCTTCAGAATAGACGTACACAAAATATGGGTNNTCGACTTTGCCACTTTTTTAGCCCGATTGCCTTGGCCTTTTGTCCTCGGACGCTTGGCCTTTGGCCAAGCTGGTCGATTTATTTAACTAGGAAGGGGTTTTTAACCCCTTCCTAGTTAAATAAACGCCTCAGAGGCAATCGGGCTAAAAAAGTTGCAAAGTCGTTCTAAAAACTTGGGGTAATAAGTGAAAAATACGCAGATGACTCATTATCGATGGGTGGTTTCAGCCCTTATATTTTTTATTACACTCATTAATTTCATAGACCGTTCTGCCATCTCCTTTGTGATCGACCCCTTAAAAAAAGAGTTTCATTTCACCGATACTCAATTTGGAATGATCCTTTCGGCGTTTGGTATGGGTTACGTCCTTCTCACCGCCTTTGGGGGTTGGCTCGTAGACCGATGTGGTTCACGGATTGTTTGGCCGATCGCTGCCGTTAGCTGGTCTCTATGTGTCGCTTTGCTGGGCATTGCCTCGGGATTCTGGGGATTTATCGGCTTGCGCTTTCTCTTAGGAGTGTCTGAAGGGCCCCACTTTCCTGCCATGACCCGTTCGATCTGCGATTGGCTCCCTCCGCAAGAGCGAGCTCGAGCCCTCTCCTTGGGCCTCGTCGCCATCCCCCTCTCTTCAGTAGTCGGAGCGCCTCTCACCTCCTACTTAGTCTCCGATTACGGGTGGAGAACCATGTTTATGGCGATTAGCCTTGTAGGGATGATCTGGGCCGCCTTATGGTTTATTTTATTCCGCGACAAACCAGAACAATCCCGTTTTGTAGGGGAAGCTGAAAGGGAGTTGATCGTAAACTCTCGACCTAAGAGACTGGCCACAGACCAAAAGATCGATTGGCGCTTTATTTTGACCCACCCGGCTCTCGTCGCTAATAACATTGCCTATTTTGCTTTTGGCTATATGCTCTTTTTTGCGACTCTCTGGCTTCCCGGCTATTTCCTTTCGCAGCACGGCCTTAACCTAAAGAGCGTCGGTTGGTATCTGACTATTCCGTGGCTTGTCGGCGCCTGCTTTTTAAGGGCGGGTGGTGTTTTATCCGATTGGCTCTATAAAAAGACAGGTAGCCGCAGGATCGCCCGCTCCCATCTCATCTGGTGCAGCCAGCTATTGGCGACCATTTGCTTTGTAGGACTAGGATTTGCCGAAACGCTAGCCCAATCGCTCGTTCTACTGAGTTTAGGATTGGGATTTGGTTTAATGCCTCAACCTGCCTTTTTTAGCATCAACATCGATGTGGCAAAAGAGCGGTCTGGGTCGTCTCAGGGCGTGACCTCCAGCTGCCTTTCTTTGGCAGGGATTATAGCTCCTTTATTGACCGGCTGGCTCAT
>PLXF01000042.1 GCA_003151315.1 Parachlamydiales bacterium | reverse complement strand
TTGTGCGACCACTTTTCATTTTCAATTCGTAAACGGTCTTTTTGCCAGAATAAAATGCCTTGGTCATTGTATGTGAGCCGAGTTTTAAGTTCTTGTCGACCACGAAGACTTGAATTGGTGTTTGCTGTTTCCGTTCGGCGAGTTCTTTTATTGTATAAAGGTGTCCTGTATCGGCATCTTTGATGAGGGTATCCCCAGTCAAGCACCCCGACTCCCTCAAGTCACTCATCATCGGCCGATGGCCTTGGCGCTCTTCTACTTTACGGGAGAGCTGCGCTGCGCAAAGGATCGGAATGTTGAGTTCTCTGGCTAAGGTTTTTAACATGCGGGAGATTTCGGAGATTTCAATTTGGCGGCTCTCGGAAGAGCGGTTCGTGCCCGAACCGGAGATTAGCTGTAGGTAGTCGATCACGATGAAACCGACATTGTAGGCTTCTTTCATGCGGCGGGCTCGGGCGCGCAGATCGGTGATTTTTAGGCCGGGCTGGTCGTCTATGATCATCGTGTGTTTTTGCATCGAATGGACCGATTCGACGATCCGTTGATAGTCGGATCCAGATAAAGAGCCGGAGACGATTTTATGCGATCCCACCTCTGATTGGGAGCAGATCATCCGGTGCAGCAGTTGCGATGCGCTCATTTCAAGGGAAAATATGCCGACGGGGATGTTGTTTTTAAAACAGATGTTTTCTGCGATGTTGATCGCCAGCGCGGTTTTACCCATGGAGGGGCGGGCGCCGAGGATAATGAGGTTAGAGGGGAGGAATCCGTTGAGTTTTTTGTCGAGATCGATCAGGTGGGTCGGTATGCCGGTGATGGTGGTCGCTTCGCTTCCCTGTTCTTGGAATAGTTGCTGCCGCTCTTGGAGTTCTTTAAGATAGGGGAGTCCCGATTCGGCTTTAAGTCCTGTGAGGAGTTCACGGATCGTGACCGCACTCGATTTTTGGGTCGATTGGGAGAGGTTGAACAGTTGCGATTGCGCCTCGTCGAGAACGGAGCCCACATCAGGGGGATCTTCTAGCGCTGCTTTTTCGAGGTGTTGGGCTGCATCGATCATGCGCCGCAAAAGAGCTTTATCTCTAACGAGTCGGACATACTCTTCGATAAATGCGGAGGTTCCCGCGTATTGCGCGAGGAGCGTGAGGTAGCTAATGCCGCCGATTATTTCGAGTTTGTCTAGTCGCTTGAGCTCTTCGCCAATTAGATGGATATCGGCTGGTTTATCAGCTTTGTAGGCGGTTTTTAGGACAGCGTAGATGGCTTGGTGTTCGGTGTAGTAGAAATCGGCAGGGTCAAGGCTGTCGGCGCCAATGTTAAGGGCGTTTACGCTGGTGAGCATACACCCAAGAACCATCATTTCTGATTCTTTAGAATTGGGGGGAACGCGAAGTTTTTTGTTGTCAGGCTCGGCCATGAATCCAGATTACAAAAAAAGGAGTTTAAGTAAAAGAACGGAAAGAGAGGGATTTGAACCCTCGGTACCCGTTAGCGGGGTACGCGTCCTTAGCAGGGACGTGCCTTCGGCCGCTCAGCCATCTTTCCGCGGTCTAGAAAATTGTACAGTGAACTCAAGAGTTCAAAGTATAGAACATGTTACGGAACGAACGCCTTTAGATCAAGGATCTTTGGAGGTGAATAGAGAATTTGAGTCATGAGGGGCGTAAATCTTTTTTAGGAATTTTAACGCTCTCGGGTGGGTTTCTTTGCGCAAAGATAAATCCCATCCTAAAGATGGGGTTTATCAGGTTTTTCTAATGGCTCTATTCTTCGAGAGGAGAGTCTTTCAAAATTTTTATGTAGAGTATGACGTCAGAACGCAGTTCGCTCCTCTCACTTGGACACATGTTGTCAAATACGTACACTATACATTTGGCATTCCTAGAGTTTCTGGCCATGGAGAGCTGTTCTTGACTGAGGAGCCCCTGTGCGCTACCTGTTTCTACCAACCATTTTATTTTTTCTATATTTCCGAGTTTAATCGCAGCGGTCAAGGCAGGCCAAACAAACCATCGTGATGCCCATTGTGCTGGATGGTTGTTGTATACTTTTTTCATGTCTTCAAGGCTTCCCGTTTGTGTCGCTAAGCGAAGATAGTTTGAGGGATGGCCTCGTTCAAGAACGTCTTCAAACGCGCATTCTACTTGGAAAATCTTCCAGCAAGCAAAAATTTTTGAAAAAAATCCGAGTTTCTGAATTTTTGCATCAAATCTAGCTTTAACCCCATAGGCTGCTTCGAAAAAAGCGGGGGCGTTTGCAAAGGGGATTCTTTCGAGAGTCTGGCGAATCATCGTAAGTGTGCCTAAGGCCAATCCGCCGGGGTGAGATGCCTTATCCGAGATTGTGCGGTCTAAATAAGGTTTTCTGCCTAATTCGTAGTGTCTTCTTTCTATTTTATTTTCATTTATCGTTATGTAATTCATATAATTATCCTTTTTTGTGTTTAATGTAAAACTTGTTATGACAAACATGCTTGAGGATTTTGTTATGCAAGCTCCTCGTCTAAAATCTTCGGATTAACCCATTCGGTATGCCTAGACTCTAGTATCAATGAGAGTATTTCAGATGACATCGTTGTACATGCTTTAAGTTTTTTTACTAAGAATCGTATTTTGTTGTCCTCGTTGAGTATAAGGGCGGCCTTCAGAGCAGGCCACACAAATTCGGCTGCTGTTTGTTCTGGTTGATACCTGTTCCATACCGTTTGCATGTCATCAAGGGTTCCCGCTTGTGTCGCTAAACGGAGGTGATTCTGAGGTGCAATAATATTTTTAAACGCCACGTTTACTTTATAAATTTTCCAGCAAGCGAATAATTTTGAAAACCACCAAAGTTTTTTAATTTTTGCATCATAATTAGTTTTAACGACATGGGCTGCATTGATAAACGAGTCGGTGTTTGCAAAGGGGATTTCCTCGAGCGTCTGGTGAATGCGCATAAGTGTGTCTAAGGCCAATCCACCGGGGTGATATGCCTTAAGAGTGGTTAGGTTGCCTGAAGAACTTAAGGGTTTGTGGTTTAATTCGATTTGTTTTTTTCCTAATTCATTTCCATTTATCGTTATGTAATTCATATAATTATCCTTTTATGTTTTTTAATATAGATTGATTATATCATAAAAAGTTTATTATAGCAATTGATTATATAGAGATTAGAAGGCATTGATTGTCAATGAGATAAGTTTTTTTGTGTCGGGGTGTAAAGCTGCCCCTAATATAGGGCTTTATTCAATGAACGTTGGCTGGGACATCCGTTTTCCGTTGAGAGCGTTCCAGTAGGTGGTCATTTGGGAGCCGTCGGGGTTTTGGACTACGATGCTGTAGACGGGTAGGAATACTTCTGTCGTTTTGCGGATGGCAAAATCGTTGCCGAAGGCGGCTCTAGCTATGTTTTCAATTTGGGTAGGACGGTAGCGCCTTTTGACGCGAATGGCGTTTTTTGTCGATTTGGTGACTAGCCACTGCTCGAGTTTAGTCTCGGGGATCACCTGGAGCTTCGGATTTTGGAGGTGGAGGCGGTAGTTGTTCCCATTTTGGACGATTAGACTTTTTTTGCGGCAGCCATCTATCCAATTGTCGAGTATATGGTTTTCGATGTTGAGGAAGTGGGAGAGTCCTTCTCGATCCCAGGCGCCGCCTCGAGCGGCGAGAGCGTTGATCACTTTGAATTCTTGACGGGTGGCGTTAGAGGCTAGGCAGTCGGTGAAGCCGTGGGTTTTTTCCCAGGTGCTCGTATTGATGACCATCTCTCCATCGAGAAGACCCCAGAGGATCACCCCTTCGCCCGTTTTGTCGGGATTGCGGGTGTATTTAACCTCTAAGAGGAGATAGGGGACGAATTTGAGGGTGGGCTCGAGGAAAATGTGGTCGCTGTCCTTGAGGAGCTCTCTGCGATGCGAATCCATGATATTATCGGCTGAATAGCGGACCTCCAGGGTTTGAAAGGACCCCGAGGTGATCATTTGTTCCACGCGGGAGCGAAATTTGGGCACGGAGTTCCAAGCCCAGAATGCTCCGACGGCGGCTGACAAGTACATGAAAATAATGACTATATTGCGCATAGGTAAAGACTCACAGGTTATCCCAACCTCCTTTTACTGAAAAGAAAGTTTTTTGAATAGGGGGGCCCCCGCTCGGGAAGAGCGGGGGTGGCAGATTAGTCCTTCATCGAGAGGAGAAATTCTGCATTGCTGGAGGTCTTTTTGAGGCGAGAAAGGAGGAGATTCATCGCATCGACCGGTGTGAGGTCGGCGAGTCCTTGGCGGAGAAGATAGATCTTCTCGAGTTCGCCTGGGTGGTAGAGGAGCTCCTCTTTTCGGGTACCGCTCTTGATGAGATCGATAGAGGGGTAGATCCGTCGATCGGCTAAGCGTCGATCGAGAACGAGTTCCATATTACCAGTCCCTTTAAACTCTTCGAAAATCACCTCGTCCATACGAGAGCCTGTATCGATCATCGCTGTTGCAATGATCGTGAGAGAGCCCCCTTGCTCGACGTTTCGGGCGGCGCCGAAAAAGCGCTTAGGCTTATGAAGAGCGTTAGCGTCCACGCCCCCTGTGAGGATTTTTCCTGAGTGGGGTTGAACGGTGTTGTAGGCGCGGGCTAGACGGGTGAGCGAGTCGAGAAGGATGACGACGTCGTTGCCACACTCGACGAGGCGGCGCGCTTTTTCAATCGCCATTTCGGCGATCAAAACGTGCCTTTCGGGCGATTCGTCGAAGGTGGAGGCGACTACCTCTCCTTTGACTGTCCGTGTCATGTCGGTGACCTCTTCGGGGCGC
>PLXF01000135.1 GCA_003151315.1 Parachlamydiales bacterium | reverse complement strand
GGAAATTATCATGGTCATCACGACGCTCTTTTAGTCCAAGCGGGCTCAGGAGCTGCTAGTCTAAACCCATTGGCCACCTCCAAAGGGGTAAATAAGGAAACGATTGCCGATACGATCGTATGTTCCTTCAATCATATAGAGCAGTTCCGAGCTCTTTGTCGGTCTGATTTCGCAGAGGAAATCGCCGCTATTATCGTTGAGCCTGTAGCAGGAAATATGGGGGTAGTGCCTCCAGAACCTGGCTTTTTGGAAACGTTGAGAGAAGAATCGACCCGCATCGGCGCTCTCCTTATTTTTGATGAGGTGATGACCGGCTATCGGGTCCATCTCCACGGTGCTCAAGGACTATATGGGATCGATCCTGATCTCACCTGTTTGGGTAAAGTGATCGGTGGAGGATTCCCTGCCGCGGCCATCGGCGGAAAGTCGAAGTTTATGGATTCTTTAGCGCCAATAGGAGAGGTTTACCAAGCGGGCACATTATCGGGGAACCCCGTTGCTATGAGAGGGGGACTTGTAACTCTTTCAATCTTGGAACAGGACGGTTTTTATGAAAATCTCTTTGCTAAAACACAGAGACTCGTTCGTCCGATTGAAGAAGCGATTGTGCGAATGGATCTCGACGCTTGTATCCAATGTGTAGGTTCTATGTTCACCCTCTTTTTTGGCCCTAGACAGGTAAAGAGTAAGCGTGACTTGGAAAACTTAGATGAGATCCGATTTTCTCAAGTTTTCCGTTATTTATTTGAACGAGGCATCTATATTCCTCCTGCATCGCAAGAAGCGTGGTTTCTTTCTAACGCCCACACCGATGAACATATTGATTACACGGTGGAATGTATTCTTTCTTTTTTTCATAATCTTTAAATCGCAATTCTTGAACTAACTTGGATCGTCCCCAATATTTAATTAAGATTTTTTCTGGTTTTATATTCATAAATCTAGCATCATTTTGGGGATAACCAATTAGATATACTGAACATGACGCAAATCGTAAATTTTTATAATAACCACTATGTGGGGTTTCTAAAACACCTCGATCATCGAGGCAACACGGAAAGGATGCGTTTAGGCAGCGAAGGAATGGGGTGGAAAGTAGCGAAAGTAGCCCTTACTGTATTCACCCTTTTTTTAGGACCTCTCCTCTTTTTTGCTCTGGTTAAAGGAGGCGCCCTTCTTCGGGAAAAATTATGCCCTTCAAAATCAGATGAGCCTTTCCAAGAAGATCAGATGTTACATTCAAAGTCTTCTCAAGTGGGTCCTAGGCAAGAAGTTGATGAACAACTCCTTAACGATGCTACGCCGCTCGTTTCTGTTTCAGATAGAATAGATAAGATTCTCCAGGAAGTTCAGACGTTACATTCAAAGTCCTCTCAAGTGGGTCCTGCACAAGAAATTGACAAAAGAACGTCAGAAGAGCTCCTAACTGACGCTCGTTTAATGCAAAACGCTGTTGGATTGTTGTTGGAGCAGGTAGCCGCCCCAACCTTAGACAATGCGTACCAAGCAGCTATTATAGCGCACAGAGCTAAGGGAACTGACGCTGCAGAGGAAACATGCGATATTGCACAACGTTTACTAAATATAGCTAAGTTTTTGAAAGAAAATGGATAAGGAAATAATGAACTCGCTTTTTCATTTGCAGAGAATTAAGTAAAAACTCGATAGTGGTGCCACATAATGATTCAAAAATTGCCATTTTCGCGCAGTTCAAAAACCGATTCTTGAATCACGAACGGTATACGAGAGATGAACATGCTTTATACTTTACTGACAAAACTAGTTTTTGTTCCGAATGAAGAGGGAGAAATTGCTGCGGCTGGGCTAGTAGAAGCTCTTCCTTTAGCTGCTGCAGAAGTTCCTGTTACCGATTTTGGCGCCACCATTGGGAAAATTCTCTTCACCTTTGCGGCTCTTATTGCCCTTTTATTTGCCACTTTCTGGTTCCTTCGGCGCCTGATCCAAAATCGGCTGCAGAAAGGGGGGGGCGATGCGGCTATCCAAGTGTTAGAAAAACGGATGATCAGCCCAAAGACTATGCTCTATCTGGTGGAAATTGAGGGAAAGAAAATCGTCTTTGCCGAATCCCATCTCGAAATTCGACGATTAGACGCGACCTCTTCACAGAATCCCACTCCTTAAAACTTTTTCTCTAATACTGCGTTCATGATAATCCAATTTGTCCCGGCGCGGGCCATTTTTAAAATGGCCGTTGAGCGGGACGTTTTTTTTGGAAAAAAAATCGGATTATCCTCAAAAGCAATCGCAGGGTGTTTCGGATTTGTCGATTTCTGAGCATTAAAAGGGGAGTCGATTAACTCTTTCACATCACACCTTCACATCATCAGTTCTTGCAATCGCCTCGCGCATAGCTGTGTCTGCTTTGATGTTCTGGTACTTCTGGTAGTCTAAAACCCCTAAGTATCCCTTCATAAAGGCGTGGGCAATCGCTTGGGGAATTTGCGCTTCAGCCTCTCTGACTTTAGCTACATTTTCTTGTTCCAAGGCTACAGCCATTGCGCGTCTTTCTTCGGCCATTGCGCGAGCAACCCGCATATCGGACTCGGCTTGATCAGCTCTCAGACGAGCGCCAATGTTGTCACCGATGGTGATATCGGCAATATCGATGGAGAGGATTTCAAAAGCGGTTTGGGCGTCAAGCCCTTTTTCTAATACGAGTTTGGAAATCTTTTGGGGAGAAGCCATCACCGACTGGTGGGTTTCTGAAGCGCCGATTGCGTTGACAATCCCTTCACCCACTCGGGCGATAATTGTCTCTTCAGTGGCTCCGCCGACGAGCTGCTTAATGTTAGTTCGGACGGTGACGCGCGCACGTACTTTTAACTCGATCCCATTTTTTGCGACGGCCAAAATGTAGTGACCCCGATCTGGGCAATCGATCACTTTCGGGTTCACAGAAGTTCTCACCGCATCGAAAATATCGCGTCCCGCCAAATCGATCGCTGTGGCTTGGCGCCAATCGAGGGGAATATTCGCCTTATCGGCCGCAATTAAAGCGCGCACGACATCAAGGACTTTTCCTCCGGCCAAATAATGGGTCTCTAAGTCATTTACCGTGATGTTTTTTAGGCCTGCTTTGAAGGAATTGATCCGGGCCGATACAATGAGGCGGGGAGGGATTTTTCTCAGGCTCATGCCGATAATATTGAATAAGGAGATGTGGGTTCCCGAAACAACCGCCTGAAACCAAAGGCTAATGTACCGAGCAGATAGAAGGGCCAAAAGAGAAGCCGCTCCGATTGAGAGTATGAAAATAAGGGAAATGGGATCCATGTGATTTTTCCTATTTAACTTTTGCGTGTACAATTAAATGGGAGCCTTGTCCTCCTGTAATCAGAATAAGGCTCCCTTTTTCGATATAACCTTGATCGGCTAAGGCTTGAAACGTCTGCTCCTCCACGACGATGTGGCCAGATGGGTGCAGATCATTAGCGGCATAACCTGTTTTGCCAATGAGCTCTTTAGGGTAGGTAGAGGCACAGTAGCCTTCTTGATCTGTTTTAAGGCAAATCGATGAGGAAGATCTCACCCGCCAAATGGCTAACCGAAGGACAATTCCTAAAAAGGCAATTAAGAACAGCGCATACAGGGCAAAGGAAAATCCTGAGGAGTCGCTTAAGTGAAATATAACGAGACTTGATAGCAATAGAAGAGCCCCGCCAATCGCCATGATTCCCCCAGGGAGGAAAAATTCTAAAAAAATTAAAACAAAGCCTGTCAAGGCAAGAGCCGTAACGAAAAACATGGATCAGCGCCAATGTAAATTAGGAGCAGTGTACCTTAGAATCGCTTATCAATAAAGCTTGAAAGCTATACCCGCTCCACTTGGGAATCGTAAAAGAATAAATGTTACACCCCCATAGGGANNTCCCTATGGGGGTGTAACATTTATTTCCTTACGATCCCTTGAATCGGTTTGTTAAGGTGCCATTCAAGTGGAACCACTATATACCGTTCGTGAATCACGAACGGTATAAGAAAAAATAGGATTGTATTAATTATTTTTATGTGTTACCGTGACAGCCCATAAATTAAGGATAATTGTTAATGGAAATCGATTCGTTAAAAAAACAGTTGAAGAGTTTCGATTTAGCTTTGCGGGCCGCACGCCAGAGGCAAAGCCCTCGGACGGGATTTGTCCACCTCCATTGGGGGGCCGAAGAGGGGAGCGATACGATTCCCATTTATGAAAATTTCTGCTTTGTTTTGGCCCTCTATCGGCAAAAAAAGTTAGAGGCGGCTCTAGAGGCGAAGGAACTTTTAGAAAAGCTTTTCCATTTTCAATCTCCTGAGGGCAATTTCCCCGTTTATCTTCATGAATATCCCCGCTGTCGAGATCGGATGCAGGCATTGAAAATTACTCCTTTACTCCTCCAATTGCTCCGCCGTTTTAGCTCCATATTGTCTCCCGAATTAAAACAAAAAATCACCAGTTGTATAGACCGCATGCTCGGGTCGGTGACAGGGGATTTAAGCCCATTTTGGAGCCACCGTTTGGCGATGTGCTTAGGAAAAGGGGCGATTGGACAACCCGACCCCGCTCAATTATCTCCTGCCGATTGGACCGAATGGTTAATTAGCGCGCAATTAGGGGAAACGAACGGTGAGATCGTAACGCCCCTCTCAGCGACCCTTTTTCATCCGGGGATGCAGGTGTACACAGGGCCTGCCCAATCGGATCTGCAAGAGGGTTTTGAGCCGAGACCTAGCCCCATCGAATGGCTCTGGGCGGAGCGACAAGGGGCCTTTTCTGAGCGTTTAGGTAAAGACCACCCACTCCAACTCCATTTGGCCGCTCTTTGGCCCTGGGATACTGAGGCCGACCTGCTTTCACACTGGCATCTAGCTTCATCCGATTTTTCAGCGATTGCTTGGAGTCCAAAACCCGTTGGAGGGCATCAACTTCGGATCCTTTGGTCGGGAAAGAGTCTCCACAGCTTTGTCCTGCCTCCGTTGCAGTGCACGACTGAAATTCGAAAAACAAAAGAGTCTAACCGTCTAGAGCTACTTTTTGATTTACCCGAAGAGGTGGATCAGGGGCGAAACGATCTATTTGAAATCGCCTTTTATTGCGATGCTTCTTCGGCAACGGCCCTTTCGATTAATGGAAGAAAGGGGACCGCCTTTCAAATGGGAGATCTCGTGTCCGTTTCAGCAGATGGATATGAGATTAATCTGTCTTTTGAATTAGTGTCGGGAGAGGGGGATTTTTTAGGCCATTTATCTCGAGCGAATCGACTCACTCAGGTGAAAAAAGGGGGTTTCGAAGCTTACGATTGGCAAATTGGACTCAGAACTTTACGTCGGGCGGCAAATATTCAGATCCGCGCCATCCTAACGTTTGGCGCAGATCTGTATACCTAAGCAAGCGCGGTATACAGCTTTTTAAGCTTGTGAATAGGTTGCATTGCTCTGTAGCGATGCGCTATCGACGGCAAGGCCCATTGCGTGGAGTCCATTGTCGACAAAAAGCACCTCTCCTGTAATCGCCGAGGCTAGGGGGGAGAGGAGGAACGTAGCCGCATTGGCCACCTCTTCCGCCGTGAGATCTTTAGCCAAAGGTGCGTTGACCTTTGCGTAGGCGATCATATCGTCGATAATGCCAATCGCTCTGGCTGCGCGGCTGCGGAAAGGGCCTGCCGAAACAGCATTTACCCGAATATTCCACTTGCGGCCCGCTTCCCAAGCGAGGACTCTGGTGTCGCTTTCGAGAGCCCCTTTTGCGGAACTCATGCCGCCGCCGTAGCCAGGAAATACCCGCTCTGCCGCCATGAAGGAAAGGGTTAAAGCGGACCCTCCCGGATTCATAACTGGTCCAAAATGGGACAAAAGGCTGATGAATGAGTAGGCGGAGGAACTTAAAGCCGCTAAGTACCCTTTTCTCGAAGTGTCGAGTAAATTTTTTGTGATTTCCGGGGCGTTTGCGAGGCTGTGGACAAGGAAATCGATCGGGCCGAACTCTTTGTGTACAAGAACCGCTAATTCCGACAACGAATAATTGGTCATATCGGCATAGCGTTTATTTTCTTTTATATCGGTAGGGACATCTTCGGCTTTGTCAAACATGGCATCCATCGGATAGACCTTGAGACACTCCATCAACTGTCCGTTTTTCATTTGGCGGGACTCATCGAATTTCCCATTTGCCCAAGAGGTTGTAAAGATCTTGTAGATAGGAACCCAGGTGCCGATAATGATTTCAGCTCCCGCTTCAGCTAAAGCTTTGGCGATGGCCCATCCGTACCCGTTGTCGTCTCCAATCCCTGCTATAAATGCTTTTTTACCTTTTAAATCCATATTTACCCCGCTTTTTGATCCATTACTTTAACAAAAGCTTCTCTAAACCCCAAGTAAAAACAAGCTATACCTCTCGTGATTCAAAAAATTAGCTTGTGAGGTGCGCGAAAATGGCCAGAAATTGACGATCGAAAAGGGGGCTGTATTGCACATTAATACCGCCCTCTTTTCGATCGTCAATTTTTGGCCATTTTCGCGCGCCTCACAGGCTAATTTTTTGAATCACGAGAGGTGTGGGTAAAATATATTCTTGTCACATGGCTTGAAATCCTCTATATAGGAAAGTGGGCTAGTTTTAAGTAAAGGGGATCCCTATATGCGTACTATTGCTATTGTGAATCAAAAAGGGGGGTCTGGAAAGACCACGACAGCCGTTAATTTGGCCGCGTCCCTCGCCGAGGCTCAAAAAAAGGTATTACTGATCGACCTAGATCCCCAGGCCTCCGCCTCTATGTGGTACGGTTTTAAGGATAAAGGAAAGGGACTCTACGAAGTTCTAACGGAAGATGCTCTGTTAGAAAGTGTTATTGAAAGGACCTCTGTCGAAGGGCTCGATATTATCCCTTCATCTCCCTTGCTCGCAGGGGTGGAGAAAGCGTTAGCCTCAGAAGTGGCTTCTGAGTCGATTCTGAAAAATAAAGTGGCCCTCTTACAAAACAAACCGTGGGATTATCTGTTAATCGACTGCCCCCCCACTTTAGGGATTTTATCCCTAAACGCCTTAACCTTGGCCAATGAAGTATTAGTCCCGGTAGAAGCTCACGTTATGGCTCTACATGGATTGGTGCAACTATTAAAAACGATCAATTTGGTTAAACAGCGTCTAAATCCTCATTTAGAAATCACAGGAATTTTAGCGTGCCGCGTCGATTATCGGACAAAACATTCGCAAGAAGTGTTAAAGCAATTGCGTACCCGATTTGAAGGAAAGATGTGTGAATCGGTAATTCGAGAAAATATCCGCTTGGCTGAAGCTCCTTTACACCT
Organism: Parachlamydiales bacterium; assembly: GCA_003151315.1. Classification (GTDB taxonomy): domain Bacteria; phylum Chlamydiota; class Chlamydiia; order Chlamydiales; family SM23-39; genus SZAS-17. Next base: position 352 of record PLXF01000135.1, on the reverse strand, counting down.
CAAGCCAATCACCTCCTACGATACAAGCTGCAACGGGGCTCACGACTACCGGAAGTTGGCGCAAGAGGTGATCAACCAAAAGGTGGCAGGCATTCCTCCCGTTTCTGCCTCTTAAAACGCTATTTCGCAGCTGCTTTTTTGGACCGCTTCACCATTCGGCGACGCCATCCTTCAGCTGTAAGAATGCGCTCATGCAAGAGCGCCTGTAGAGGTTTTGACTCCTCTTTGTTCTCTTCTTTCTTCGTCTCTTTTTTCTTGAAAATTGCCATAGGGAGCCGATCTTATTTTTTAAATTTTTTTTTGTCAAATGGGGCTCCATTTTTAGGAGAAGTGGAGATCTTCTGGAAAATTT
>PLXF01000117.1 GCA_003151315.1 Parachlamydiales bacterium | reverse complement strand
GTTAAAGAGGTTTTTTCTTTGATAACACCCGCCGCCAAGAAGGCAAAATTTGAGTCAAAGAATTCGATAATGTAAAAATGAAGCGGAATAAAATGTTAAACAGCTATTTAGAAACAATCTCGGGGATCGCAGATCGGGAATATCAAGAGAGAGTTTGGATTCGAGGAGAAGGTCCAGAGTGTGATGACTATACGGAATCAATTTGTCATTTTTTTGATGATGGAGATCCGATAATTTCTAAATATGTGGATTATTCAATTTCTGAGAAACAGTTGATTTTACTAGTTAAATTAAGAGAAGCGGTTCAAGGTTTCAATTCTAATACTAGATTTGAGTTAGGGCCTGATTTTCTTTATTCCTCTGAATGGACTAAAATTACCATAATGGCGAAGGAAGTCTTGCAAGCATTCGGTTATCAAAAATAGGAGATTATCTGATTCTGGTTTTGAGCATCATTAGACAGCCATGCTTTTCCAAGCACCATCGACTCTGATAGATACCTTACCAACAAGCCTGAAGACCAAGCCAACGAAATGAAAGTGAGTGGGTTGTGAATAAAGATAGTCTCGAAAATTACGTTAAAGAGGTTTTTTCTTTGATAAAAACCGACGCCAAAAAGGCGAAGCTTGAGTCGGAGAATTCAAAAACAGAAGACGCAAAATATAATTCTGGGTACTTAATGGCTTATCACATGGTGATATCAAGAATGAAAAGTCAGGTATGGGTATTTGGTTTAGATGAGGCTGCGCTTGGACTCGATGATATCGATCCAGAGCGCGATTTGTTATAATCCAAAATCTCCTGAGGCGCATATTCCTTTGAATGAGTTTGACAGAGTAGCATTCCCTAATTTTTTTTGATTTTTTCTAAGATCGAGTCGAAGAAATTTTAAAAACGAAATTTGACAACATTTTTGTTCTCATGCAACATGCCTTTGAAAAAAACTGACTTACAAACCCTGAAGAATTGGCTACCATTAGAGTCATCCTCAGCAATTTGAATCGCTCGCTCTAAAAAGGGAGGAATATGATTTTACGGATACTTACATTGTTGTTAGTGTTTGCTAGCAACTTAACATCTCCTTTATTCGCCGGTACCGAGAGAGGAGATCGTCTTTTTCAAGAGAGTGGAGGCTCTGTAGGTATTGCAGGAATTGCAGGTCCTCAAGGAGCTCCCGGTCTCGCAGGTGCTGCAGGTGCCGCGGGGATTCTTGGAATTCCAGGAATTCCCGGCGCGCCTGGCATCTTAGATTATTCGGATTTCTATGCATTAATGGGGCCTGACAACGGTGGGATGATTGCAGGCGGAAGTCCAGTGCAGTTTCCTAGAATTGGATCCACTACCGGAGTTATCTCAGCCACAGGACCTGCAACTTTTTTGTTACCAACTATTGGAACGTATTTAGTGCAATTTCAAGTGGATGTGCTTGCAGCAGCCCAACTCCAGCTAAGTCTTAATACCATACCTCTCTCTGCAACAGTAGTTGGACGAGCCACTGGAACTACTCAGATCATAGGAATATCTCTAGTGACCACAACAACTTCCAATAGTGTCCTCGAGGTGATTAATCCACCTGCCAATGTACCGCTGACGATTCCACCTGATGATGGAGGTACACACCCTATTTCAGCGCATCTTGTGATTATACGAATTCAATAACACAGAGTACAGATTGAAGAAAAAGAGGATAAATATGATTTCATACATGCTTACACTGGTGTTAGCGCTTGTTTGTAGCTTAACATCTCCATTATTTGCTAGCACTGAACGAGGCGATCGGCTGATTACAGAAGCAGGAGGCGCTCAAGGTATTGCAGGGGTTGCAGGTCCATCTGGCGCTCCAGGTATTGCCGGAGCTGCTGGTGCTGCGGGGATTCAGGGGATTCCAGGAATTCCAGGAGCTCCTGGAATATTGGGCTTTGCTGATTTTTACGCATTACAAGGAGGGNNCAATGCGGGTATTGCAGCAGGTTCGTCAGTTAATTTTCCAAGAGATGGATCTATTAGTGGAGCCATCACTCGAACAGGTCCGTCCTCGTTTAATTTAACGACAATCGGTACTTATCTAGTCCTCTTCCAGGTAGATGTGACGGGAAACGGACAGCTCATGCTACAACTCAATTCAGGACTTATCTCGGACTCTGTAGTTGGACGCGCGACAGGGAGTTCTCAGATCACAGGGCTCTCTCTTGTTACTACGGCAACCTCTAATAGCGTGCTCGAAGTAGTGAACCCTCCGGGGAACATTGCGATAGCAATTCCTCCTGATGATGGTGGTACCCAGCCAATTTCTGCTCACCTCGTGATTATACGGCTTCAGTAAAACAGATGATGAATAGCAAGAAAGGATAAATATGGATTTTCGTAAGTGTATATTAATGCTGATCCTAGGTAGTTGCCTAACATCTCCATTATTCAGCGGTACTGAAAGAGGAAACCATCTGCTTGGAGAGGCAGGCGGAGCTCAAGGCATTGCGGGAGTTGCAGGTCCAGCTGGAGCCCCAGGTATTGCTGGCGCTGCTGGTGCTGCAGGGATTCAGGGGATTTCAGGAATTCCAGGTGCGCCTGGTCTATTGGATTTTTCCGATTTTTTTGCCTTGATGCCGGGTGATAATCCAGCAACTATTGCAGGCGGAGCGCCAATACTGTTTCCGCAAAGTGGATCTACAACAGGCTCTATCACGCGCCAAGGCGGCTCTAGTTTTACAACGTTTATCTTGCCTACCATTGGTACCTATCTCGTCCAATTCCAGGCTAGTATAGACGAATCGGGACAACTAGCCTTGAATATAAACGGAGTGGTTGACCCAACTACGGTAGTGGGACGATCAACAGGAACAGATCAGTTCATAGGACAATCTCTTGTGACTACCTCAGTGCCAAATACAACTCTACAGGTTATAAATGACGGTGGTAGTGCACTCACTTTGACTCCTATTGCCGGTGGTACGCATTCTGTTTCAGCGCATGTGCTGATCATCAGAATTCAATGAAACAGGAAATGTGTTGAAAAAAAAACTACTAAATGTTTTAGTCGAACTAAAAAATGCCTAATGCAAGGAATTTCTATATGCCTTTTACACTTAATAAATTTTATGTAGCTGTTACAGTCATATTGATCTCTATAACAGCTCAAGTAAATGCCGCTAATTGTTGCACACCAGAACCATCTTGTTGCGAGCCTAATAGAAATCGTGGCCCATCGCCATGTTGCGCGCCTATATGTCGCCCGTCTCCCTATTCTGGACCAAATTGCATTCCTGCTCCTTATTGCCAAGAGGTGAACGTTAGAGGTGAGCTATTATACTGGACAGCTATGTTAGGGGGGCTAGAAACCGCTTTCGGATCAACAACAATAGCACCTCGGTAGCTGGAGGCATTACAGCGACTACCGTAATCGAAACGGATAAAGAACCCTCTTGGTTATGGAAACCAGGCTTTCGCGTTGGCCTGGACTATGCGTTTACCTGCTTTCTTTTAGAAGCGGACTGGACCCATTATAGAGGTCACGCAAAGTTTCATGAAAATGGACAGACTGGAAGCTGGACGATCCAGTACGATACCATTGATTTACTTTTCGCCCGTCGCTGTTCTGTAGCGCCTTGTTTTTACTTCAAACCTTTTATCGGGGTACGTGGTCTGTGGGCTCATCAGTCATTAAAATCAAACCTGAATACACTATTCACAGCCTTAATAGGAAATAACACGGTTCAAACTCAAAAAGACGATAAGGAGCATACATGGGGTGTGGGTCCGGAGTTTGGTGTAGAAGCTGATTGGTATATGGGGTGTAACTGGAGTCTTTATGGAAGTTTTGATGTAGTCTCATATTACGGACATGTTAAAACAGATATCGACAACATCGATACTTTCACATCAACGGTAAGCGTAAGCGATGGAATTATCAGACGTGATTTCAATGTTATTGGCACAGATGCCTCCATAGGGATTCGATACGATAGGGCTTGGCCAGTAGCTAGCGAAGTGCTTTTGACAATCAAGTTAGGCGTAGAACAGCATCGTATTTATGACTTCAGTAACCTTGGTTCTGATGGTACCTTAAGCTTGGATGGAGCAAATTTGGCGGCTAGTATAGGCTATCGTTTCTAAGAGTATACCGCTCGTGATTCACGAATCGGTTTGATAAAAATTTGGCTTGACGTGCAAGATGTTAAGCATGATTTTCTTAAGCGACGCTGAGCGAGCACAACTTAAAATACAACATAGGCACGAAAGAGACGGCAGAATACGCGACCGGATCAAAGCCGTTTTACTTTTCGATAAGGGCTGGTCTATTTCTGCAATTGCAGAGGCTCTTTTGCTTTCAGAAGATGCTATTCGAGATCACATCACAGAATACAAAGAATTTAAAAAATTGAAGCCCGAGAACGAGGGGATAAAGATGCTGGCAAAGTCGTGTGCTTTAAATACGAGTCCTAGGCTTTCATTTATCGACCACATAGCTCCCTTGGCTTCGCTCCTTAATATCCCTTTGATTGTAAGCGATGAAAAAAACGCCCAATTGACCTCCCAGTATTATCCAGAGGTGGATTTGCATTATTGGCCCGATTTCGAATTTCGTTTGAAAGAACTCTCCGATCGGTTTGATGCTTTATTCAGCTGCGATTATTGGACCTCCGTGCAACGAAACGCCTTTCAGCTATACAATAAAAAGGTGATGAAACTCCTCTTTTGTCCTCATGGACAGTCCGATAAAGGCTATAATTCTTCTTTTTTAGCCCCGTATGCGTGGCAAGAGGGGGTTTTGTTATATGGCGATCTGATGAAAGAGATGCTAATCGATTTGAAGCTCTGGAATCGGGGGTGTCGGGTGGCCACTGTGGGCAATTTCCGGCGGCGCTATTATGAAAAACATCGGGAGCGGCTCCTGCGGATGGCTCGGGAGGAAATTTTTTCAAAGTTGAATCTAGCCAACCGCACTCTATTCTTTGCCCCCACCTGGAACGATTATGAGCGGTCTGGAACTTTTTTTGAGTATGGAGAGAGGCTCTTGCGGGAGCTTCCATCTGAATGGAATCTGGTGATTAAGGTGCATCCCGATGTAGTTCAGCACGATCCGGTCCTCTACTATCGGCTCTCGCTCATGGAAGAAAAACGGGCTAATTTCTTGTTGATTGAAGATTTCCCTCCGATTTACCCGATTTTAGAAATTGTTGACGTCTATTTAGGGGATTACTCTTCTATTGGATATGACTTTTTGGCTTTCCAAAAGCCGATGTTTTTTTTGCAAAAACCCCATTTAGTCGGAGCGAGGCTGCATACCTGTGGACCTGTTTTAGACCCTTCTACGCCTCTATTCCCATCGATCGAAAAGCTCCTCCCGCAGGCGCATGAGTTTAGGGAAGCGCAGGAGAGCCTCTATCGACGGGCCTTTAGAGAGGGCTCTGATATAGTAGAAGCTCTTCAACCTCTTTTCCTGGACGAATGGCAGGGGGCTGGGCTGTGAACGAAAATCGGGGAATTCTCGTAGGGGCGAATGAGCGGCAAGAGTGGCTTCTAGCTTGGTGGTGGGACAACTACAGGCGGCGCAACGATTACCCGGTCTGTTTTGTTGATTTTGGGCTTTCAGAAAAGAAGAAACGGTGGTGTAAGGAGCGGGGGCAGCTCATTTCTCTTCGGATGCCACCTCTTTTCGTGAGAGACCGGGGTGAAGTGGATGGAACTCTTGCCGAAGAGTGGGAAAAGAGCTTTCCCGACACCTTTTGGGAGTCTCGCGAGGCCTGGTTTAAAAAGGCCCAGGCGTGCCTGGAGTCGCCGTATGACGAGACTATTTGGATCGATCTAGATTGTGAGATTGTCAAACCCTTAGAGGGACTTTGGGGCCAGTCGGAGAGGGTCGCTCTAGCGAAGGATTTCTCAGCAATATCTGTCGATTTTCCTATTTATAACTCGGGCGTTATCGTCTTTCAAAAAAATGATCCGCTCATTGTTGAGTGGGCAAAGCAATCGATCGAGAAAAACGCCCTTTTTCGAGGAGATCAAGACGTCCTCTCCCAGATCATCGCAGACGAAAAGCTCCCCATTCACGAATTGGACCCCATGTATAATTGGAGCATCGGAAGAGGGGAACGAAAAGACGTAGTCATTTATCACTGGCTCGGAGATGCGGCCAAATCGGTTCTTCAGAACAAGCTGATTTTGGCCCGACTGTCAGTTTAACTCGACTTTGCAACTTTTTTAGCCCGATTGCCTTGGCCGTCCGCCCCCGGACGTTTGGCCTTTGGCCAACCTAGTCGATTTATTTAACCAGGAAGGGGTTTTTATACCACAATCGGGCTAAAAAAGTTGCACAGTCGAGGTTAAAAAACCCTTTCGATAAAACATCCCTTTTCCTATAATGAAAAGCCATTCATGCCGGTGTGGCGAAATTGGTAGACGCGGTAGACTCAAAATC
>PLXF01000049.1 GCA_003151315.1 Parachlamydiales bacterium | reverse complement strand
GATGAATACCGTAAACATATCGAAAAAGATCCAGCGCTTGAGCGTAGATTCCAAAAAATCATAGTTCACCCTCCCAATATCGACGAAAGTATCGCGATTTTGAATGGTCTCAAAGGCAAGTATGAAGAGCACCACAAGTGCGTCTACACAGATGCTGCTGTAAAAGCGGCCGTCTACCAATCAGAAAGATACATATCGGGTCGATTTTTACCCGATAAGGCGATCGACCTACTCGATGAGGCTGGAGCTAAAGCGCGCATTTCCATTATGCACCAACCCTCCCATTTCATCGAGCTAGAAGGGAAAATCGAAGAGGCCCGGATTGCCAAAGAAGAGGCGATCAGCAAGCAAGAATACGAAAAAGCGGCTGGTTTAAGAGACTCCGAAAAGAATTTGCGCGAAGAGCTGCAAAAGATGAGAGCCGAGTGGGAATCCCATAAAGATGAACATCAACCGATCGTCGACGAAGAGGACATCGCCAACATCGTCGCCAAACAGACCGGCATCCCCGTTACCCGCCTAACTGAAGGAGAAACGGAAAAAGTGCTGAAAATGGAAGAGCATCTGAAACTGAAAGTGATCGGACAAGACGACGCTCTAAGCACCGTCTGCCGCGCGATCCGCCGCAGCCGCGCCGACATTAAAGACCCGAACCGCCCCATTGGCGCCTTCCTATTCCTAGGGCCTACAGGCGTTGGAAAAACGCATTTAGCTCGTCTTCTAGCTTCCCATATGTTCGGGGGAGAAGATGCTCTTATTCAAGTCGACATGTCTGAATACATGGAGAAATTCGCGATTAGCCGAATGACCGGATCGCCTCCAGGGTACGTGGGATATGAAGAAGGGGGACAGCTCACAGAACAGGTACGCCGTAGACCTTATTGCGTCGTCCTCTTTGACGAAGTGGAAAAAGCTCACCCCGATGTGATGAACCTTCTTCTCCAAATTTTGGAAGAGGGGCGCCTTACTGATTCGGTGGGCCGCAAAATCGACTTCCGCAATACGATCATTATCATGACCTCCAACTTAGGGGCTGATTTGATCCGTAAATCGACCGAAGTGGGCTTTGGCGCTAAAGAATCCATCATGGATTTCAAAGCGATGCAAGATAAGATTGAAGGTTCGGTGAAAAAACACTTTAAACCTGAATTCATCAACCGTCTCGACGGCCTTGTCATCTTCCGTACCTTGGATAAGACAGCCCTTAAAAAAGTGGTCGATCTCGAATTTAGCAAGTTGAAAAATCGTCTAACGAAGAAAAACATCGACGTGACTATTGATGACAGCGCGCGCGATTTCCTCGTCGAAAAAGGATACCTCCCTGAGATGGGAGCTCGTCCTTTACGCCGCGTAATCGAGCAGTTTTTAGAAGATCCTCTTGCCGAAAAGCTCTTACAGAATCCCAATACGGCGAAAAAATACCTCATCTCCACCAAAGATGGGCAGATCCTCTTTATCGATCAGGACTCCGAGCCCGATCCGAAAAAAACGGAAGAAGCCCTTTCCACCTAAAGCAAAGAAAAGGCCCGGAACTCCGGGCTTTTTTGTGTCTGAAGCACTAGACCTCTTGCGTAACCCTTTTCGCCATTTTCAATTTCCATATTCGCTTAAAAACTTCTCTTGTCTTCAGCGGCGTGTTTTTTCATCAGCGCTGAGATAATTGCTGAGACGTTGAGATCGCTGAGGGGAAAATCGGGGCCTTGCCCAAAGGAAGAGAGAAATCATTAGACCTCTTTCGAAACTTAGTGGTTACGAAAATTTAACGCAAAGGTGCCAAGTCGCTAAGACGCAAAGAAATATAATTATATTCAACCATGGCAAAGAAAGAATCATCAATAATTTATAAAAATTTTTGCGTCTTTGCGACTAGGCGTCTTTGCGTTAAATTTTCGTAACCACTAAGTTTCGAAAGAGGTCTATTATCGATCAACTTTTTTAGTTAAAATACCGCTCGAAGGTCCCCTTTCGCTGTTGAGAAAACGCAAAACCCCCGGATCCACCATTTCTTTAATTAACTCAAATTGAGCGGGAGTTATGGCGGAAAAGTTACTTCGGCAAGCGCCTCTCCTTTCTTCCATTTTTTGTGTGATTATTTTCGCCGAAAACTCCTGAGAATCCGTTCCACATCGAGAGAAGTATATATATTTTCTTCTGTTATTCACTTCGCTTACTAAATAGTTCCAACCAGGCAAAAATAGCGCAGGATTTAAGGGAGGGAAAAATGCATCGACTGCCTCTTGCGATACATCCTCGAAATGAATGTGAGAAAGCTGTTCAACAGTAATAAACGGTAAAACGGAAAAAAGTTCTCTATGGAGCATCTCTTCAATGATTTCGGGAGAGAAAAGAGCGATGACCTTTTTTTGAAAATTAGGTTCCAATTTGCCAAAAAAAACAGCCGTAATTTTTTGGTTATCCATCTGAAAAATCTGCTTTTTAGAAACAACCGCTACCCTTTTTTCTAAACTGGCACTATCGGTCAAATAACCCGTTAAGCAACGGAGCACCTGCGAGGGGGATAAATAGGAAAAATCGATCTTTCGCAATTGCTCCTCGCTCAACAAGCCAAACGCAGCTAAAGGCAGTTGATGAGCGGCTTTTTGAATAAGAGCTACATCTAGAAAAGAAAGATGGGCCGCGGGCCATTGTTCGGGGTTGTGTTTGGAAACAGCTATATTGTTAACTACGTTGGACGGCTCTCGATATAATTGAGCGAGTCTCAAAGCAAAAACCTCTCCATGGCTACTCCTTAACTTCCTAATCGGCATAGAGAGCACCTTTTCGGCTTCCATGAGAGCGATTTTTACATCTGAATACTCCTCCGAAGGGTCGCAACAATACAAACCTTGTAACGAAATTTTCTCTAAAACCGGATCACCAACTTTCTGTAACTGCACAAAAAAAGAGAAATATTTTTGCAATTTATCTATGTTTTTTTTAATCCCTAAATAGTCAATTAATTCTCCCTGTAACCTATCGCCGGCCGCTGCTCGAAGATCAGCCAATGTGAGAACCTTGCCTAACTGAATGGGAAAATAGACAAAGGCATTTGCCGAATATGTTCGTATTTTCTCTCTGACAAGTTCCATTTTCTCTGCGTCGGAAATTGGCCGAGAAGAAGGGCTCGGCACCCCCCCTTTCTCTTCCACCATCTTCCATGTACGTAAAGGAATTTTTTCAAGAGGAAATAGATTCATGGCCACACTCTAGTGATAAAAAAATGTTAAGTGTATGTGTAGAAATTTATTTATTCAAGTTTTTATTATATACTGCGTCCAGTTGAAAGTTAGACAACCAACCCATGATAGCGCCCAGAATTTTGATCCGCGAAAATAGCCCCCTATTTCTAATAGGGAACGGCGTTGTTGCATAATTCATTGTACGCATAAGTTGCTGACCATGAAAAAATTATAATCACAGAGAGCTAGAGAGAACACAGAGAAAAAGCATAAAAATGCGCGTTTTCGCGCCTCTGTGAGCTCTGTGGTAAATACTGATAATGAGCCTGTTATGCGAAAAACGAATTATTCAACAACGCTCTTGTAAGATGAAAAAAATATTTCAATTATACGCACGGTCTGCTCATCGCAAATCTTTGCTACTGCTTCTATACCGCTCGTAATTCAAGAATCGGTATAAAAAGGGGGACCGTTTGTCTAAGCTCTAACTATAAAAAATCATTTCAAAAAAAGATTCATTCGGGCATAAACTTCCTTCTTTTAACGAGGAATGTATATGGCAATTGAGAATTGGCAAAGGTGCCATGTGGCGGTGGTGGGCGCAGGTCCGGTCGGGATGATGACTGCTTGTTTAATCGGAGCTTCCAACCCTAATTCCGCTTCCCTTCGTCGCGAATAGGTTAGAAGTGCGATTGCTATTTAGTTTGGACCGAAAAGAGTTTTGTAGAATTTGCGAATCAAATAAATCTGGGTTTTCCGAGTTATGAATCTTTAATATCCAAAAAGAACCCGTTGATACAGGAGAAAAAACGCCAGTATAGGACCAAGAAAAAATTCTGCCCACAATTGGAACCGCTTCTAGCAGGCCCCGAGAAAACTCACACGCTCCTTTTGCAGCATGATATACATGCCCCGTTTTCCTTGTTATGAGGGCCGCAAATAAATGTCCTAAGATATGGATTATGGCTAATGTAGACCTGGTAATGCCTGCAATAATTCCAATAACCGGTAACCTTGCTATTTGATTTAGAAAAGGGTCCTGAATCTGCGTTTCACGATCTTCAGATTTTCTCACAGAGTAAAAATCGCTATAAAGAATCTTACCCATCCAGCTTGTGACATTGGTTTTTACAATAAACCCCTTGCACGGAATTTTAGGTAGTTTCGACTCTAGGAGGGAATCCCATTCAACAATTATAGATGAAGATTTGCTAAAAGAAGAAAGTGTAGTAGATTTCAATGGTCCCATTTTTTCCCATTATTTTATTGTTCAACGATATACATCATTAAATTATTAAAAACAAACAAAAAAATAATTAAAAATGAAATAGTTTTTATTATATTATTTTTAGATAGACTTTGTTGTATAGCCTAAGAATGTTTGGATCAAGAAAACGTCGAAAGTGATAACACCCAAACTGTTGGCTTTTACCCCGTCATGAGATGATGGGAGTTCGATTTGAACCAGCGGACCCGGGGGTTACGATTTCCGCGACTCTAACCACCGAACTATACCACCAAATGTGTGTGGAGGGGGGAAATTAGCAAGGGTAAGATTCAAACACACGGTATTTGAGCTACGCCAAATACCGATTTCTGAAGCAAGGAGGGCCGCACTTTTTCACGGTGCGTGTTATTTTAAAATAAACGATTTCCGTTTGGAACGGCCACTGTCGGTTCGAGGAGGATAATGGCCTCCTTTGAATCGGGCAATCCTAGAACGAGTACTTCCGACATAAACTTCCCAATTTGTTTAGGGGGAAAGTTCACTACGGCAATGACCTGTTTGCCAACTAGCTCTTCCTTCCGATAATGGTGAGTGATTTGCACTGAAGATCGCTTCTTCCCTAAATCCCCAAAATCGATCTCCAATTTATACGCCGGTTTGCGCGCCTCAGGAAAATCTTGGGCGCTTATAATGGTACCCACGCGAATGTCGACCTTAAGAAAATCTGAGAATTGGATCTGTTCTGAAATTAGAAGATTAGTTTCCACGAAAACCCCTTTATTAAGTATAAGCGAACACGATAGACGCCACGTCTGAGATAAGACCTGTGGCTTCTGTACACTCGAGAATCTCTAACTGTCTAAGCGTTTGACAAATTCGTTCATCTTTTGTCGGATGCTCATTGAGCCTAGCGAAAGGTGCCAAAATTTTCAAAACAGCTTCTTGGACATGTTTAGTCCATAGCTTCTTTGCATTGCCCTTTACTTCATCATGAATAGCGTGGATCCAACCTGCAGTGTAATCTGAACCTTTAGATTTATGTACACGTTCTATCGTATTGTACAAGCCTGCAACATCGTCGATCGTGATCATAAAAAGCTCTATTTTGAAGATGGTGGGAACTTCTGGGGTTTCTCATCCCGTCATAAGATGACGGTAGCCGGACTTCGGGCTTCCCGCCGGTTCGTCGCATAGCTCCTCACTTCAAATACGGACAAAAGCCAAACTGTTGGCTTTTTCTCCCATCATAAGATGACGGTAGCCGGACTTGAACCAGCGACCCGCGGATTATGATTCCGCTGCTCTAACCGCTGAGCTATACCGCCAAATGTGTGTGAAGGGGAAAAATTAGCGGGGGTAGGACTCGAACCTACGACCTTTGGGTTATGAGCCCAACGAGCTAACCACTGCTCCACCCCGCGATATCAGAAAGCAAAACTATAGCACGCTAAGCGATTTATCTCCAAATTCTTTTTCTTTTAGCTGAGAAAATGTCCGCTCAGCCGCCCCTCTGGAGCTCTCTATTAACACACTTCCCGCCTGTTTCATCGCGGTGAGTTGGTCGGGATTTTCCATGAGCTGTTCCAGGATGGAGGCTAACTGGGATAAGGGTAACTGGAGGCCCGCTTGGGCTTCGATTATTTTTTTTGCAAATTCGTTCTGGGTCCAAGTGTGGGGACCAAACAGACTGGGAGTGCCGTAAAAAAGAGGCTCGAGGAGATTGTGCCCTCCCACTTTATCGGTAAAGCTGCCTGCGACAATGGCTAGGTGGCTTAAAGCGTAACAAATCGGGAGCTGCCCCATGGAATCGATCAAAATGACGTTTTCTTGGCCCGTTTTTCGCTCGATTTGGCTCCAGCGAATGGAAGGGATGTTGAGCTTATCTAGAAGCTTTTCAACGGCGCTAAACCGCTCGGGGTGGCGAGGGGCTAGGAAAATTTGAAGGCGGGGTAAAAGGGGCTTTAGAGCGAGGAGGAGCTGCTCTTCTTCGGGGTCGTGGGTGCAGGAGATGGTGACGGGATAGAGTTCTGTTTTCCACGGGGGTGGAGTTACGGGCTTAGGGCTAATGTCTAATTTTAGATTGCCTGTGACAATCGGCTGGGCAAACGGGGCAAATCGGGCAGCGTGCTCGGAGTTTTGTACGCAGAGGAGATCGAAAAGGGAAAACAGTTTTTTGGCAAAATAGGGAAAGAAGAGAAACCGTTTGGCCGAGCGGGGCGACATTTTGCCGCTCGCGAGGATGATGAGCGTGCCATTTTGTTTGAGTGTGGATAGGAGGTTATACCAAAAATCACTTTCGATCAGGATAAAGTGGGTTGGCTTGAGAGCTTTGACCCAACGGCGTGTGATCCAAGAGAAGTCGAGGGGCAGAAAACCGAATGCATCAGCTGTTGAAAGCGTGCGCCTGGCCTCATCTTGCCCTGTTGCTGTTGTGGTGGTGATAAGAAAAAACGAAGTGGGATAGTGCCCTTTTAGTTTTTGGTAGAGGGGCTCTGCCGATTTGATTTCTCCCACCGAAACGGCGTGGATCCAGATGACCGGTTTTCCTTGCGTGTCGGGAATAAAGCGGCCGAGCCGCTCAGCAAATGTGGGGCGCACCCTTCCCCTTTTCCACCGGTCCCACACGATTTTGGGAAAGGCTAAAAGGAGGAGGGCGTCGTAAATCATTTGAGCACAATGTTCAATAATTTATTGGGGACAAACACCGTTTTGCCAATTTCCCCCGTGAGGTATTTTTCCACTTCGGGTTGCTTTCTAACAAAGGAGAGGAGCTCCTCTTCTGTCTGATCTTTAGGCAACGAGAATCTTCCTCTAAGTTTGCCGTTGATCTGAACGACATAGGTGGAGATCTCATCGACCAGATATTGGGGATCGACGGGAGGAATAGACGCAAAGGTTAGCAGTTGGGACTCCCCTAAAACTTCCCAGAGCTCTTCAGCAATGTGAGGCGCAAACGGATAGAGCATCTGAATCGCCCGTTTTAAACACTCTTTGGGATAAGAGTTCAGCGGGATAAAGGCGTTGATAAACTCCATCATTTGAGAAATCGCCGTATTGAATTGGAGCGCTTCGGTCTCTTTGGTTACCCGTTCGACCAAGCGATGGGTTAATTTTAGCGCCTCTATGTTGGTCTCATCCGTTACCTTATCGGAATGGACCATATCGAAAAAGCGGTTTAAAAAGCGTCTACATCCACTTACCGCATCGGTATTCCACACTTTTTCCCGCTCAAAGGGACCCATGAACATCTCGTAGAGGCGGAGCGAATCGGCCCCAAACTCTTCGATGATCTCATCAGGAGAGACGCCATTGAGTTTCGATTTGGACATTTTTTCCGTTTGGACGATGAGCTTTTCTCCCTGCGGAGCAAAATGGCCCCCCTCTTTTTCCACAACGTCGAAAGGGTTGATATACCCCCCTTGCGGTAATTTAAACGAGGGAGCGATGACGAGCCCTTGATTTCGCAGAGTAAGAAACGGCTCAGAAGTATGGACAAGGCCGCAATCGAACAAAACCTTGTGCCAAAACCGGGAGTAGAGAAGGTGGAGCACCGCATGCTCTATGCCACCTACATACAGGTCAACCGGCATCCAGTAGTTTTCCGCTTCGCGGCTCCACGCCTCTTTTGTATTGTGCGGATCGCAAAAGCGCAGGTAGTACCAGCAAGAGCCGGCCCACTGGGGCATCGTATTGGTCTCTCGCAGCCCTTTTTTTCCTGTTTTGGGATCGTTGTATTCAACCCAGTTTTTCTCTTTAGCTAAAGGGCTCTGTCCACTGCTGTGGGGTTTAAAATCTTCCAAATGGGGCGGAGTGAGGGGGAGCTCATCTAGCTCGAGCGCTCGCATCGATCCGTCTGCGAAATGGAGGATAGGAATCGGTTCTCCCCAGTAGCGCTGCCGAGAAAAGAGCCAATCGCGCAATTTGTAGCTGACCGTTCTCTTCCCTTTTGCCTGTTTTTCCAGCCAATCGATCGTGGTTTCTGTCGCCGCCGCTTGGGATAGACCATTAAGGTGGAGATCGGCGTGGGAGCTGTTGATCACAATCCCCTCCCCTACCCAACATTTTTGCCCTTGCAGAATTTCTTCTCGACCTTCTGTATCGGCTCCGGGATCACAAGTGGCTACAATAGGAAGGGCAAAGGTTGTGGCAAAAGCAAAATCTCTCTCATCGCCAGAGGGAACTCCCATCACAGCTCCTGTTCCATATCCAGATAGAACATAGTCGGCAATCCAAATAGGGATTTTTTCGCCCGTGATTGGATGAAGAGCCGAGCTACCGGTCCAAACGCCCGTCTTTTCTCACGCTAAATCGGTCCTTTCTAAATCGTTTTTAGAAACAGCCGCTCGCCGATAGGCGTCGACTGCCCCTTTATGCGTAGGTGTTGTGATCTGATCGACCAACGGATGCTCGGGAGCTAATACGAGGTAGGTCGCGCCAAATAGAGTATCGGGACGAGTAGTAAAAACGACGATCGGCTCTTTTGTTTGTTCTTCAACAAAAGCGACGGAGGCTCCTTGGCTTCGTCCAATCCAGTTCGATTGGAGTTTTTTAAGATGATCTGGCCAATCGAGCAAGTCGAGGTCGGCGAGCAATCGATCGGCATAAGCGGTGATCCGCAAAACCCACTGGCGCAACGGACGCCTTTCGATGGGGTAGCCCCCCTCTTTAGAGCGGCCGTTTTCCACCTCTTCGTTCGCTAAAACGGTTCCCAGCTCGGGGCAGAAATTCACCTGAATCTCAGCCTCATAGGCGAGCCCTTTTTCAAAAAGTTTCGTGAAAATCCACTGCGTCCATTTGTAGTAGGTGGGATCAGACGTAGCGATCTCTCTGCTCCAATCGTAGCTAAATCCGAGAGATTCGAGTTGACGTCTATAAGTATCGATATTTTGACGAGTGGTAACGGCCGGATGGGTGCCGGTGCGAATCGCAAATTGCTCAGCGGGCAGACCAAAACTGTCCCAACCCATCGGGTGTAAAACGTTGAATCCGCGCTGCCGTTTGTAGCGGGTGATGATATCTGTTCCTGTGTAA
>PLXF01000081.1 GCA_003151315.1 Parachlamydiales bacterium | reverse complement strand
GCGTAACCTTATTCCCTCGGAAATGGGCATTTTTGGCCTAATTGATTAAAGTAAATTAATTTTATATATTTATATTAATTTTTATTTCGCGTTGACTGTAATTTAAATTTAATATAAAATTAATGTTTTTAAATAGGAGCTTTATGGTTAAAATCACTCAATTACCTGATAGTCCAAGAAAACAGATACCTGCTAGTACAAGCACACGATCCTCTACATCTTTTTCAGTGAAAGGTTCAACCTCCCGTGGTATAGGAACCTCAGGCTCGTCGATAAAGTCTCTCTCAGCGCCAACTTCACAGCCTTCGAGTCGCAAAGGCTGCTGGGATTCTGTTTGCTCGTTTTTTTCGGGTATTGCGAACTGGTTCGCCAATGTATTTAGTTGTTGTGGTACGTCGGCGAAAAGCGAGAAAGCAAAACTCTCTTCTTCCCCTGAACAAGCTTCTAGTTCCCAACCCAAGCCTAAGACCTTAACTCGACTGGTCGCTCCACACCCGAGACTTGATAACCCTGAAAAAGGTCATTATATTTCTCTTTTCTTATCTGAATCTGGAGGCGTAATGCAACCTGATACGATTGATTGGAAATCAGATGAGGGTCTAAAATTCTCTCAAATCGAAAAACAATGTGTAGTCGTTCATTATGTAGATGATCAGCAACGTTCCAAGTTTTTCTTAGCTGAAGGGGGTCGTGTTTTGGTCGGATCTGCCGGGATCAGATCTTCTTCTGTCCATCGAGATATATCGGATGGGCTATCGGCTCGAGAAGCCGCAGGTGTGATCACTGTTTTTTGCGGGCTGAAAAAAGATGGGCCTGAGGGTTTGCGACCTATGCTTAGGGAAGTGGCGCGGTGGTTAAAACAGTTTAATCAAAAAGCAATTACAGACGCTCCCCAATCTGAACAGCATTGAGAGCGGCTCCTTTTAGGAGCTGATCTCCTACAGCCCAAAATTCTAATGTGTTGGGCTGTGTTTTGTCGAGGCGGAAACGGCCGCAAAAAATCTCATTTTGTCCTGTAGCATCAACTGGCGTGGCGAAGCGATTTGCCGCGCGATCTTCGAATAGTTTTACGCCATCAGCTTTTTGTATCGCTTCGTATACTTCTTCCAGCGTAAACGATTTCGCGAATTCCACATTGGCTGAGACCGAGTGGGCCCTCAATACGGGCACACGCACACAAGTAGCCGTTAATCGGATCGTTTCATCGCCCAGGATTTTTCGAGTCTCATCAGCCATTTTTAACTCCTCTTCCACGTAACCGCTCTCTGTAAGAGGAGAGTTGTGCGTATAGAGATTGAATGCATAGGGGAATGGGAGAAAAGGGGAGTAGGGCTTTTTTTCTAAATAGGCGTATGTCTCTTTTTGCAGCTCATCAACCAATCGAGCGCCGGCTCCGCTGGCTGCCTGGTATGTGGAGGTGACGATGCGCTTGGCTTGGAATTGGCGATGAAGGGGAAATAGGGGCATTAATAAAATCGTGGCGGCGCAGTTGGGTGAGGAGATGAGCCCCTTGTGTTGAGCTAGGGCGCCCTCATTGATTTCGGGAATCACGAGAGGAACTGTTGGATCGGAGCGAAAAGCGGAGCTTGAATCGATCACCACACAACCCTTATCTCTCGCTATTTGGACCCATTGTTTTGAAATGAAAGAGCCCGCACAAAAAAAAGCGAGATCGATTGTAGAAAAAACATCGTCTTGCAAATTCTCGATAGGGAGACTTTCTCCTCGAAAGGAAATCGTTTTTCCCACGGAGCGAGCTGAGGCGAATAGACGTAGTTCTTTCAATGGAAAATGTCTCAATTCTAAGAGACGGATAATCTCTTGTCCCACCGCGCCCGTTGCGCCAACAATGGCAATCCTTTTCACTTTGAACCTATTGGAAAAATGAATTAGTATACCTGATTCAAGTACGAGGGACAATGAGAAACCAAATCATACAAGCAATCGATGATGCCGTTCGGGCCATTGAATTTTTAAAAGATCCTGTGAGTTTGCAATTTATCGAATCGGCGGCGCGTGAAATTGTCGCCTGTTTTCGCGCAGGAAATAAACTCTTGATCGCCGGTAACGGTGGAAGTATGTGCGATGCGCTCCATTTCGCAGAAGAACTCACGGCGCAATTTCGAGGCCCCCGCCCGGCTTTACCTGCAATTGCTTTAAGCGAGCAGGGGTTTTTAACAGCGGTGGGAAACGATATGGGTTTTGATCGCATTTTTTCCCGAGGCGTAGAAGCCTTTGGACAAAAAGGGGATCTCTTTATCGCCCTCACCACATCGGGCAATTCGCCCAATATTATCCGGGGGATTTCCGAGGCGAAAGAGCGAGGGTTGAAGACGATTGGGTTCTTAGGGAAAACGGGAGGTCAATTGTTGGGTAAATGTGATCTCGAGTGGGTCGTTCCCGGGTTTACCTATTCTGATCGGATCCAAGAGGCTCATATGACGGCGATTCATATTATTATTGAGCTCATTGAACAAGAATTATTCGTCTCGCAAGAAGAGACGATTGCTAGCTCATGCCGTTAATCTCTCCCTCGTGGCTCCGGTGGGGGCAAGATCGGATCGAAGGGCGGCGGCGCGGCGCTTTTTTGTTAGCCCCTTTTTCGTTTATGTGGGGATGCATAGCGAAAGCTCGCCATTGTCTGTATGATTATCGTATCCTTCGCACAAAAAAAGTGGAGCGGACGGTTGTTAGTATTGGCAATCTTGTGGCCGGCGGGACGGGTAAAACGCCTTTAACCCTTTTGTTGGCGCAGATTTTTTCCAGTCGCCGCGTCGCTATTTTATCCCGAGGCAGTAGTGTGCAAGGATCTTTAGCCGACGAGCCGGCTCTATTAAAGAAAAGGGCTCCGTGGGTTTCTCTCTATGTGGGAAAGGATCGGCGGAAAACAGCAGAGATAGCCTGCACGGAAAGGGCTGAGTTAATCCTTCTCGACGATGGGTTTCAGCACCGGAAATTAGGTAGAGACTTTGATCTGGTGCTCCTATCACCGACCGATCCTTGGGGAAAGGGGCATTTTCTTCCTCGAGGGTATTTGCGAGATTCTCCGGAGCGGTTAAAGAGCGCTCAAGCGGTCATCCTCAATCCGATTGCTTCTGAAGATGAACTCAATCACTGGCGTAAACAGCTAGGTCTTTCTGTTCCCGTTATTGGCGCGGCCCTTCGACTAGAGGAGATCGTGGGGGGAGTGCTTAAAGGGGCTAAGGTGGCCCTTTTTTGCGGCATCGCCCGTCCCGAAGCATTTAAAAAAACAGTTGTCGATCAAGGGGGGCAAATCGTTGCGGAATGGATTTTAGCCGACCATGAAAGGGGAAGCGATGCCGATTTGGCGGCCTTCGCTACTCGGGCGAGGTCTTTAGGGGCGACAGCCCTTGTTTGCACTGAAAAAGACTTTGTCAAATGGCCCCAAAATCCCACCAATTTGCCGATCCTATATCTAAAAATGGGCCTTTGTATCACGGCGGGGCGGGGGGACTGGGAAAAGATAGTTGCGCAAATCGAGGAAAAAATCGNNTCGGCGAAAGCATAGTCAGCGCGACCGTTCTCCAATGGTTTAAGAAAGAGGGGGACCGGGTCGAGCTCGACGAGCCTTTACTGGAAGTATCCACAGACAAGGTGAACAGCGAGATCCCTTCTCCTGTTGCGGGCGTATTGCAAACGATCCTCGCCTATCCTGATCAAGAAATTCAGGTAGGGGAGCCGTTAGCGATTGTTTTAGCCGGATCTTCAGGAGAAGCGCCTGCCCAAGTGTCCGCACCGATTAAAGAGCCCCTCTCAGAATCCACCCCCTCTTCAGGGATGGAAGGTTTTCTCTCCCCCTCTGTGATGCGTGTTTTAAGAGAGAAAGGGATCCCTCTATCTGATATCGACAAGATTCCCCATACCGGACAAGGGGGAAGGCTCACAAAGCAAGATGTGGAAGCCTACCGCGCGCCTTGCCCTTTAAAAAAGGGAGCTCCAAGCTCATCTATCATCGCCGAGCAAGAGCGGGTAAAAATGTCACCCATGCGCAAGGCGATTGCCGAAAACATGGTCCGCTCTTTTTATGAGGCGCCCCATGCATCGCTCGTCACCGAAGTGGATGTAACACGACTTGTTCAGCAGGTCCAAGAGAAGAAAGAAGAGTTTCACCAGCGTTATGGCTCAAAATTAACGATCACCCCCTTTGTCGCACGGGCTATGTCCCGCGCTCTGCAGGCGTTTCCCTTGATCAACTCCTCTTTAGAAGGGGATACGATTGTGATGAAGCGCTACGTGAATTTAGGGATAGCTGTCAGCGTTGATCAGGGAGTAATGGTTCCTGTCATTCGCGGGTGCCAAGCGCTCAGTTTGCCTGAAATTTCCAGCCGCATCGCCGAGCTTGCGCAAAAAGCGCGTGAGCAGCGTCTCACCACAGCCGACACCCAAGAGGGGACCATCACCCTGACCAACTTCGGCATGACCGGGACGCTTATAGGGATCCCCATTATCCGCTATCCTGAGGTAGCCATCATAGGTTTAGGCGCTATTGTCAAAAAAGTAGTAGCTATGCCCGATAATTCGATCGCGATCCGCTCGATGATGATGGTCTCATTGACCTTTGACCACAGAGTTTTAGACGGTATTTACGGATGCAGCTTCCTGGGGGAACTAAAAAAGCGCCTCGAAGAAGACTTTGAAATATAATTTATATAATAAAATCTATTTTAATAATTGAGTTTTTAAAACAAATCTGTTACTATCTCCGTAAAAAAAGGAGACTCAATGACATCTGTAGCCCCCTCAGTAAATAATTCCTCTATTAGCGGCTATTTAATGGCTCCTATGGGCTGGTATAGTACCCATGTTAAGCATGTGTTTACAGCACCCCTTGACGGGACCACTTGTGCAGCGAAAGGAACCGCGTGTGTTGCCCGTGCGGTCCAAGCAATTGCTCTTCTAATTTTATCTCCGTTCGTCATTTTATTTGCCCTTTCAGCCGCAGTTGGTCTATTAATCAACCGAGTAACCCGAGTCGAAGTTCCTGCAAAAGATCTAACGCCACCAGCACCTGAAAATGGCGGAGGTCAAAAGCCTCCAGAATCCTCAAAGAGTGAACCTGCTGCTGAAGATTTGGTGCCGCCAGCCCCTGAAAGTGGCGGAGGTCAAAAGCCTCCAGAATCCTCAAAGAGTGAACCCGCTGCTGAAGATTTGGTGCCGCCCGCCCCAGAGCCAGCCCCTGAAATTGGAAGGACCGGGAAGCTTGCAGTCGAAGTACCACCAATACCCGGAGTTTCACTAGAAGCGGTCCGATTTCTTGAAGAAGGTGCTCTTCAATTTGTGAATCAAATAGACGGAATTTTACAAATCGTTGATCGGGGTCAACGTGTCAGTGCTTTTCAAGAGTATCTAACCAGCATCACTACATGGTTAAGGGATAACCGGGAATATGAAAGGAAATTTCCTCGAGATTCGGGCGCTTTTTATACAGTTAAAGAGCTTCGGCGACAGGCGGATTTATTGAGCCAGTTGTCTAAGGGTATTATCCCTGTACTTGCTGATGGAAATTGCCTCTTCCGCTCTATCTCTACTTTGTTACATACCCAACAGATTCAACAGGTTTCTCATGACAAGCTTCGAGAGCAAGCTGTCGCTTGGATGCAGGAGAACTTTACGTCTAATTTGCAATTACGAAAATATATTCTAGGTTCTTGGGACTGCGGTGCAGGTTCTCTTCGTGGACATTTTGATTCTAAAATGCAGAGTTTACGGGATCAGGAAGAGAGTATTCTCGCTCTATATCAAGCGAAGGGAATGACTGATGACGAATATGCCACAGCTCTTGGCCTAGTTGCGAGTGAAAGAGAGACTCTTAAGGTATTTGATTTGAATCAGCAAATTGTTGAGATTTGTATACAAGAGGAAGGGAATTTTAATCTCCAGCCCGAAGCGCAAGCGCAATTAAATAGCGCTATTAATGCCTATTTTGAGGCTTTGAAAACGCCAAGCACACATGCTTCCGATGCAGAGATGTATGCATTAGCCAAAATAACTGGGTTTGATATCCGCGTTATTTTAAAACAAGGAAACACACTTCGCGACGATCTAATTCCTATCGTACGATCTGGAAGTAACGATGGCAAAGTAATTCATATCCTTTTTGACCACGCTAGAAAACATTACGATGCTATCATTCCTCCAAATGCACCACCTTTGGTTCCTCCTCAACTAAATCCCCCCTTACCATCAAACGTATAGAGAAACTCTGCTTTGATCACATCCATGCCGATGTGATCAAATGCGTGTAGCAATTGAATCACGTCGTTTTGCGATACGTGTCTCAGCTCGTCTCCCGAGGTGAAACGGCAGCGCCATTGGTCGACGCAAAAGGTTTCTGGCTGTCCTTGAGGCCATAATTTGACCCCCCGATTGTAAATCGCCTGCATGCGAAGAGGTCCTACGTTGATGTGGGAGATCTTGGATAGGAAATCTTGTAAAATTCCCTTGTGGCAGAGGTAGATATCGGCTCCCACTAAATGTCTGCTGGTCGGCAAAGAGGCGTGCTTGTGGGCCACTTCGGGTTCTGTTTTTTCATAGCTGATCGCTTTGAGTTGCTCGGGGAGTTTCCCCAGGTTGTGGATCACCGCTTGGGCAAATTCTTTTGTCCCCACCTTTTTTTTGCTGACCCCTTCTTTGAAAATATCGTAGGTGTGGACCCCCTCTTCCAGCGTAGTGAGCCAGCCGTTGTGGATCTTTTCCGCCACTTTAGGTTGTCCAATGTGGACCATCATTTGTACAGCGGCCAAGATCAAACCGGAAGGGTTTGCCACATTTTGGCCGGCGCGCCGAGGAGCGGATCCGTGAATCGCCTCGAACATG
>PLXF01000138.1 GCA_003151315.1 Parachlamydiales bacterium | reverse complement strand
CTCTCTACAGAGTCTTTTACTGAGACCCACTGACTCACGATAATCACCCCACACATATTGCCGAAAATATTCACAACGGTGCGTAGGCGATCGATGATCCGATCGAGCGGCAATAAGAGGGTGATTGCCGATAGAGGAATGTGGACGATACGGAAAACGACGACTAAACTGACCATGCTCGTCTCAGGAATCCCCCCTTCAGCCATTCCCCCTAAAATACAGGCAACAGCTAACAAAATTTGTTGTGAGAGGGAAAGATCGATCNNGAGCATAAACCGGGTCGCAACGGGATTTGATTTTAGGCTGTCGGCCGTATGCATCGCGACCGGCAAGGTGGCGACCGAACTCGAGGTGCCAAAAGCGGTCGAGAAGACAGGCAAGCTCTTCTGGAGAATCGTTGACATTTTTTGCTTAGAAATAAGCGCCGCGGCGACCAACTGCCAAAGACCATGGAGAAAAAGTCCCGCCACAAGCACAACCACGAAAGCGGTAAGCGCGGAAAAGTTTTCTTTNNTTTGGGCCACCCCGGCTCCCACTAAAGAGAAAATGCCAATAGGGGCCAATAGCATCACCCCATGCAAACATTTTGTAGAAACTTCCCGAATCCCGATAGCCAGGCGAATGAGCGGTTTGGCTACCTCGCCCACCAAGGTGCACCCAATACCAAACATGATCGAAAAGATAACGACTGGAAGCAATTCAAAATTGGCCAAAGAATAGAAGACGTTATCGGGAAAAATAGAGAGGACAAAACTCGTAAACCCAAAAGATTGATGGTCAGAAACTTGGAAAGTCTGCCCGTTTAAAATCAATTCGGGATTGCTCCCGACTCCAGGCTGGAAGAGGTTAAATAGGCATAAGGCGATGGCGACAGCTATGACCTCGCTCACAAGCATGTAACCTACCGCTTTTGTGGAGAGGGATTTAAGAGCGGAGAGATTACTTCCCGATAGATTCCCCAACGCGGCGACGAGAGCCGAACAGATCAAAGGTAAAGCAAATAGTTTAAGCAAATTAATAAAGAGATCGCCTAAAAATTTAATATGTTCAAAGAGAGACGGGGTAAGTATACCAAACAGGATGGCCGCAGCCATGCTGATTAAAATTAAAAATTTATTATAGCGAGCGAGCGATGAAATCATCTTTAACACCTATCCTATAGGATAATGAGTTAAAGTTTTACCCAACCGACCGTTTTACGCAAGAGCAGATATAGCGGTTCCAATGGAACCTCGACTTTGCAACTTTTTTAGCCCGATTGCCGCTATATCTGCTACCGCTTCAAAAAATCGGCTGTTTTGCTTTCTTTAGAGACTCGATGAGAGCTCGCGGGCTGGAATAGTAGGAGTAATCCACGGGGTCTTGCAGGTCGGGGTTGTCGCGGTATAAGCTCCAACCCCTATTGGTTTGCAAAATGAGGAGATCGGAGATCTTTTCCTCTTCTTCTACAAGGGTCATCACATAGGAGTGAAGAGGGGCGTGATTTTCCTCTTCTAGATGAAACGTGAAGCACATGGTAATCCCATCCCCCTCTCTTAACAGATAGGTGCCTACGGGACTCTTCATCAACCTCTTTTCAGCTTCAACACGGGTAATAAAGCCGCACCATCCCGGGAGGTCTTCCATTCTTGGCCCTTCGGGCGCTAGATGGATTGAAGAGAGATCGGTCAAGGCCGCCTCTTCAGCTAGCAGCTCCCCTTTTTTGGTATGGACATTCTTCCCCTTGGCGTTTAAAACCGTGAGGGTTTCGCTAGCGACTCTCCAAGCTAAAGGTTGNNTAACTCGGATGGTTTAATGGCCTGGTGCTCTGTATCGGTCGCTTCAAAATGGACCCCTTTGTGATCCTCTTCTACAATGAGAACTATTTCCTTCCAATCTTCAGGGGTCCACCGGCTGCTGGCCCGGCTTCCTATTCTATTTTCAATCTCAGAAATTCTCTGGGCAAAGCGCATGTCACCCGTGCGTCGATTCAACATAACCCGGTATTTTCTCTCTCGAGAAGGATTCTCTTCTCCGTCCTCTGGATTAAAAGAATCGCCTCTTCCCTGCCTTTCAGAAATATTGTCCTTAAAGCGGATAAGATTGTTGAGCACTTCTCGACGGGTAATTTGAATAACCATAAACCTCTTGAATCACGATATTATCCCATCTATAACGAACTGACCGGTTATACACAAGTTAGTTCAAGAATCGNNTCAAGAATCGGTTTTTGGGGGCCATATGCGCTCAGAATTTTCATCAGGCGTAGCCGGCGCAAAAATGGTCCCCTATTAGAAATAGGGGCTATTTTTGCGGATGGAAATTGTGGGATGCAGATGGCCCCCAAAAACCGATTCTTGAATTAACTTGTGTATATACACAAGTTGACTGACTTGTGTACTCCAGAAAGTCCTAGGAATATATCTGATTAACGCTTATATAAGAGCTGTTGACGAAGTTCGTTTCCGTTGATTGTAGAGATCAACTATACCGCTCGTGATTCTTGAATCACGAGCGGTATACTGTTCGTGATTCAAGAATCGGTTTTTGGGAGCCATATGCGCCCAAAATTTCCATCAGGCGTAGCCGGCGCAAAAATGGTCCCCTATTAGAAATAGGGGCTATTTTTGCGGATGGAAATTATGGGATGCAGATGGTTTCCAAAAACCGATTCTTGAATCACGAGCGGTATAACGCCTTCTATGAATCGGTAACTGCACGCGAGGCACATTTGGAGTCAGGGTCTACTAACCGCCGTTTTTTGAACGTTTTTTTGCTCGGGATGCTCAATCTCTCGGTCATGACCTCGCTGAGAAATTTGCCCTTAGTCGCTCAATATGGACTAGGATCTGCCTTCTTCTATTTCCTCGTCGCTATCGTCTTTTTATTCCCGGCAGCCCTTATTTCTGCCGAACTGGCTACCGGTTGGACTCGCACAGGCGGCGTGTACATTTGGGTTCGTGAAGCCTTTGGACCTGGCTGGGGGTTTTTTGCCGTCTGGATGCAATGGATCCATAATGTTACCTGGTTTCCCGCTATCCTCTCCTTCTCCGCCTCGACGATCGCCTATATGGTTCATCCCTCTTTAGCGGAAAATAAAACCTTCTTGATCTCTACAATCCTCATCGGCTTTTGGACCTTCACCTTTTTCAACTACAAAGGGCTGAAAACCTCGAGCTGGTTTAGCGCACTGGGAGTTATAGCCGGGACCATTATCCCCGGCATCTTACTCATCCTTCTCGGGATCATCTGGATGACCCGAGGCGAGCCTTTGCAAATCGATTTTTCCCTCAAAGGACTTATCCCTACTATTGCAGATGAGAAATCGTCTCTTCTAGAAAATGTTGTGTTTGTAACGGGTCTATTTCTTGCCTTCGGGGGCCTTGAGGTCTCTGCGGTCCATGCTCGAGAGGTGCAAAATCCACAGAAGACTTTCCCACGAGCCGTCATGTTCGCGGGGGGTATTTCCCTTCTTCTCTACGTAATGGGCGCTCTAGCTATTGCTATCATGGTTCCTAAAGAAAAAATCAGTTTGGTTTCGGGACTGATGGAGGCGTTTGCCGTCTTTCTCGGCAATTTCAACCTCTCTTACCTTCTAGTCCCGCTCGGCATTATGATCGTTTGGGGTGCGGTCGGCGAGTTAAACGCCTGGATTATTGGTCCCGTTCGCGCTTTGCATGCCACTTCAAAACATGGCGATCTTCCCCCCTATTTCCAAAAACTCAATAAACATGGGATGCCAGCCCGTCTCCTCTTCTTTCAAGGGATTGTCGTCACGGTCGCTTCGTTTGCTTTTCTGTTTATGCCGTCCGCGAGCAGCGCTTTTTGGATTTTAAGCGTCATGTCGACTCAGCTCTACTTATTGATGTACATCCTCATGTTTTTAGCGGCGATTAAATTGCGCTACAGCCATCCCCAGGTAGTGAGGACCTACCGCATCCCTTACCATATGCCAGGAATCTGGTTTGTGGGAAGCCTCGGCGCTTTAAGTTCTGCCATCGCTTTTTTAATGGGCTTTATCCCTCCGGGTCAAATCATGGTGGGGAGCCTCTATTTCTATGAGGGTTTTTTACTCTCGGGCCTTTTTCTCATGAGCCTAATTCCTTATCTCATTTATCGTTTTAGAAATCCTGCTTGGCATGTGGAGGCCCCTGAATGAAACAGACAATTCAACGAACACCCGATCACCCTAT
>PLXF01000051.1 GCA_003151315.1 Parachlamydiales bacterium | reverse complement strand
AATTCATCTTTTAGAAATTAATAGAAAGTTTAACGACATTGTTGAAATTATAAAACAACTTCCCCAAAAAGCAGAGACGCTTTGCGACGAACTCCAATTATCTAAGGTTAGAATTTTCGAACTTTACCCCGCGGCTTTTTTCTCCTGCGTCCTCGAGAGCCCCTTAGGCAATACATGGAATACGGAGCGTGCGTTGACGTCCGCTTTTACTAAGTTATGTGAAGGAGCCCAATCGCGCGCGGCGATTAAGGCGACCTTTATTTTAGGGCAAAAACTGAGAACCTTTAAGATCCTTTCGCCTCATGACGCATTTCAACTTATGGAGCAGATGTGCATAAAAAATCGGCCCCAAAATAGTATCTTTTTAATCACGTTGTATCTTGGGTATCGGCAATTTAATAAAGAAAAAAGCCTAGCACTTCTTCCCTATCTACCTCGACACCCGCAAAATTGGGAGACGTGCCTTAAGTTTTTCTCTGCATATGTACAGGCAGACCCCTCTTTTGCCGTAGAGATTGCGACGTCTGAATATTTTAGCGTTGAGGAGAAGTGGCAATTTGCCTCTTTAGCGCTTAATGGAACCTTCAATTTCGATCTATTTGATCAGCTGCATAGAGCGGGTTACGCATCGATTGCGATGTTGAAATCTCTGATTGATCAGCCAGATTTAAGTGAAGAGCTGTTGATAAAAATTTTACAACGGATAGAGCAGGCGCAGAGAGGAAATCCCGATCCAATAGCGGCTCTCAATCTGTTGCCCTCCTGGCCCCATCTCAAAAAAGCCCCCGCGGCTGTTTGGAAAATTTTCCAAAGAGCGGCGGGACGAACTGTCCGAGAGAATTTGCAGATAGACCCTCTTCTTGTGGAATCTCTATTTCAACCTCCTCAAAAGCCGAAAGCGCTCCTACAGGCGCTACTCTCTTTATGGGCCTCCGAGCAAAAAACTTTGCGCGATTGGTTTGCTATTTTCCATTTGATTCAAGGGGGGCAGGCGGCCACTGAGCCCGATGAGGCAACGATCTCTCAATTATTCCTCGCTTTAATCGAGGAATACGGCTGGATGAACGAACTAAACACTCTTTTACCTCAATATAAAGGGGCGCAAAAAGAGTGCGAGGTCTATTTACAAGCGCGCCTTGATCCTAAAGACATGAAAGGAGAGGCTCTAATTCGAGCTCTAGAGTCGGGCCCCTATTCTACTTCTCGTTCCCGCTATGAGGAGATCATTAGCCAATGTTGGGCATCAGAAGAGATAAAAAAGAATAAGGGATTAAAAAATAGGCTAATCGATGCGCTATCTAAATTTCCGCAGATTCTTGAACAAGAGGCTAACCAAAAAGCTCTTACCGCCTTTATTCAATACCAGGTGCAGATCGATTTGCCCTTTGTGAATCAGTTTTTCCTAAAACCTTTGACCGACGAGGCGCTGCGAATGGCCGCTTCCGTCTCTTTAATCGATCTATTAACGAAAAAACCGCCAAAAACGACGTATCCCGACCTATCTAAAGCGTTTAGTTGGCTCCTTAACGGCTCTACTCCACAAAATAGGGAAGCCTGGGAAAAATTTTGGTTAGATCGAGTCGAAAATTGGGGCAATGATTTGCCCGCCTATTTGAATCGATTACAACCGGAAGAAAAAGAGAAGGCTTTGGGTCGGATCCTAGATAAACTAATGGGGAAAGAGAAAAAAAATCAAGAGCTTCTTTTATTCTGGATTCGCCATGCCATAGAAGCGGGAGAGCTTTCTGAAAAAGGGCTCCTCTATATCGAAGGGCTAGCCAATCAAAAGGCGGGGATGGATCCTATGCTGGGCTTGATTGAATGGATGATCAGCCGCAAGCGCTCTTCCGAGACGATTCGTCGCTTAAGTTTAAAANNAATAAAATTAGCCCCTTTAGTTAAATCGGGTCATGCTAACAGAATTTGGTCTTTGATCCCTCTAGAAAAATCGCCTTTGAATGATGAAGAAAAGGAGCAGCTGTTGGGGGCACTCTATGCCTATAAGTTTAATGCGTTTCTCCCGGCGATTCTCCAATTACCCAATTTACAAATGGCTAAAAAGTTTATTTCACTTGTCTATTATTTCCATGGGGCCAAGGAGCCTCGCTTACAGAAGTTTCAAGACGCTCTTCAGAGCCTCCCCTCCTTAGAGCTCCATTTGCAAGCTGAGTTGCAAGCGCAGCCCCTAGAACCCGACCTTCTCTTAACCCTTCTCGAAAAATCCCAATGGCTCGATCCTTTTTATCACATCCTATGTGAAAAAGCGCTCCGATCAAAAAATGAGAAGGTGTGTTCCTATGTGGAAAAAAACTTAGAACAGATTGTTGAGCGCTGTATAAAAGGACCCAATGCTTCTGCCGAAATGCTCTCTGCGTTGGAGGTCTTCGCCGCTTCAAGAGCCGTTCAAAATTATCCTTTATTTGAAAAGCTACTTAATGCCGATATCATCCGTCCTCTCGCTGTTTGGCAAGCCGTGAAGAAATTGAAGCTGAAAGAGGGAGTGTTGGTCAAAATCGCAATCGCATGCGTAAAAAAAGAGAAATTAGGAGAAATTGTTGAATACTTACATAGTCAATCATCTTCAACCAACCAAGAGGTAATTGAACTGCTCCAAAGAGTTCCTCCTGCCCTTAAGTTACCATCGATAAAAGCACCTGTTGAGGATGAGATGGGAGCAAGTCTGCTTAAGTTTGACCAATTGCTAATACAGATGAACGGGGATTACAAAAATAAGGAAGTTCTAGAAGCTTGGGAAAATTTAAGCAAGAAACTTGCCGAAAAAACAGTCAGTATCAACTTCCCTAAAGTGAATTCCCAGTGGTATATTATCCACTTGAGAAATTTACTTCAGAATAAGGCTATTCTAAATAACTATAATATAGTTCCTTTTTTTGTACATCTGAACGACAAAGATTTTTTTGAGGTTATTTCCCTTTTGTCTAAAATTCTAATAGAAATTAAAGAATTGCCAGAAGATGAGATTAGCAATGTACTAGCTATTATGATTGCTTTTTTATGCATGAGGCCGCTTCAGCCATTAAATTATAGCGACTGTTTTGCTTTAATAAATGCATTTATAGAATCGGGAAATATTTCTATTAATAACAAGTTTCTAGTTGTTAGTTCCATGCATAATGTGTTTTTAAAGGCTTTTTGCTCGGATGACTTCGCGGAAAAGGAAAAAGGGGCGTTGATCTCTTTATACATAGACAGTTACATTAAATTATATAGCCAATTATCTGATAAAAAAATCGACTTCACATCATTGATAAAACAGCTTATTATTTTTCGACCCGCAACTGAAGAAATAGACAAAGATCAAAGCCTGCAAACAGTCGTTTTTTACAGCGCCCTTTCGTTTGTTGAAATGTTGTCTTTATTAAGACCACCCGCCGATATATGGAAGAAGTTGCTGGAATTTGTTAAAGCAATCGAAGGGGTGAAAATTTTTAAGACGCAGCAACAATTGGAGCAATTCATTAATTGTTGTGCACCCTTCGTGACTTTAATTAAATTCAATGAATTTATATTGTTAAAACAGTCGCTGGTTACTCACAACTTTGCAGATTCTGATTCTAAAGATCCTACGATTCAGAATTGGGCTCAGGCAATTCCTACGGGTTCAGATTTTACTTTATTTGATACGCTAATTACAGCAAGCGGGGAGCCGTTTGATTATGGGGATAATCGTATATCTGTTGAATGGCAGAAATTATTTGGAAAATCTTCTCTTCAGACTTCTCCTCCCTCATCGAAAGTAACCTTAAAATTGCGCGACCCTCTTTCTTTCAACTGGTTCTATAACTATGCAGAAAAAATCTTAAAGGCGGGTACATATCTCCCCATGTGGTTTGTTGACGCCCTATTTCTTCATATGCCTGAAGAAAAAAAATGGCCCTTTTTTCAAATGGCTTTTCAAAATTACCTGAACTTGGTTTCGCTTGTACGAAAAGAGGGGGGCAAAGAGTTTGTTACCAGACAATTGGTCGGTAATTCTGATGAGATCGGTAGTTTTTGGGAGACAATGGGAACTTTAAAAGCACTGACGGGAAAAGAATCGAGCTATTATCTCGAGATGTTCAATAGGTGCGTAAAAGTGGGTATATTAGACCGTAAAGGCGTTCTCTCGTGTCTAGGGTTTCTATTGAACAATTTTAAGCGCTCATTATCCGAGCAGTTACCAGAAGTTGCTACCAGCGAGAGTACCGCTCGAATAGAAAAAATATTGGAAACGGGCAAAAAGATTGTGACTTGGGTGCTAAGCAAGGTAAATATAAGAGACAAGATTAGCGCCACATTGCTGATGAAAAATAATGAGAGCACTGTAGGCGACTTAGTCGTTACTTGCGTGGAAGAGCAACTGAAGATCCTCCATTTCCTCGGGGGGCCTAATCCAAATGAGGCTATGAAGAGAAAGAAAGCGGAAGGATTTTTGACTTGTATCGATCTAGTTAAGAATCAACAAAATCTTTTTGCTGACTCGGTTAAGTTGTGCCATTTTATTGACAGCTGGCGTGAATTCATCACCAACAAAGATCAATTTATTGCAGCATTCATCTTTGTTTATGACTTAATGAATAAATCTGGGTTTAATGCAGAAAAAGAGGCGTTTAGTATCCTTTCCCATTATGGATTTAATCAGATCCTGGTCATGGATTCCTGGAAGATTCAAGCAACTCCTGATATACTCGTTCAGTTTTTCCGGACAAAGGGTATAGACGGCTGTTTTTATCACAAATTGATCGATTATCCTAAGATTATAGAGTTAGCCGCTAAATACTTTTGCCTCGATTCGAAGCATCCACGGTCCGATGCTTTACTGGAAATGATCTTTGAGTGTTTGAGGCTTGGAATAGCGGAAAAAAATAGCATGGCTGTTTTTGGCTTAAACAGCCTAGCTCAGTTGAATATAATCGATCATTTCGATTTTAAGAATAACACGCATGTGGAATACGCCCATTGCTACACTAATTGGACTAGATGTTTAAGAAAAGGGAGTTTGTTTTAAATTATGAGCGGTATATACCGCTCGTAATTCAAGAATCGGTTTNNTTTCAAATCCTTCTCCGATTAGGTCGGCGATGTCCTGGTATTTGAAGGTGTCCATATAATCGGTATCTTGGGGCTTTTCATTGAGGAGGGAGAGGGTTAAGAGAACCGCTTCATCTTCAAATTGTACAATTTGTCCATCTTCATCCGTTTCCTTTAGACAGGAAAATTCTCCCGATTGGTTGCCAAAAGAGTATTCAGCTTTTAGTATTTTTACATATCTAAAGCCCTGTTCTTGCGCGCAGTCAATCGCTTTCGCTAAAATATAACCGGTTGTTCCTGCTGAAACCATAAACTGGTCTAAGACATCACCCTCATCATCAACAAAAGATGAAACAGAGGTGAAGGGCAGTAGAGCTACAAGTGCTGTGAAGATTTTCGATTTCATACCATTTTCCTTGGGTGTTGATAAAAAGGAAAAAGAATACTCGGTTCTCTATACGAAATGCAATATAAAACTATGAACCACCGAGTGCCGCAGAAAAACCAACACGTTTTGCGCACAGCATTATGAGACGGATTGCATAATGCCGTTGGCAGATAAAATGGGCTAAAAAATGAAATTCGAAAGAACTCTAAAATATTTGTAACTATTCAGATACCCCT
>PLXF01000174.1 GCA_003151315.1 Parachlamydiales bacterium | reverse complement strand
CAAGAAAATAAGATCGTCATCATCGACGAAAATACAGGCCGCCCCCAACCGGGACGCCGCTTCTCCGATGGTCTCCACCAAGCCATTGAAGCCAAAGAGAGCGTCGACATCCAAGGCGAGACCCAAACCTACGCCACCATTACCCTCCAAAATTATTTCCGGATGTACGACAAGCTCGCGGGGATGACCGGAACCGCGATGACCGAGGCTAACGAGTTCAAAGAGATCTACAAACTCGAAGTTCTCGAAATCCCCACTCACCGCTCTTGCCAACGCAAAGATTTCGACGACGAGATCTACATGACCGAGCGGGAAAAATACAACGCCATCCTCAAAGAGATCAAAGAGGTCAATGAAAAAGGACGCCCCATTCTGATCGGGACCGAATCGGTAGAGATCTCCGAAAAACTCTCCCGCATTCTCAAACAAAATAAACTCGAACACACGATCCTCAACGCGAAAAATCACGCCAAAGAAGCGGAGATCATCGCCGATGCCGGAAAAAGTAGATCGATCACCCTCGCCACGAACATGGCAGGACGAGGCACCGACATTAAACTCAAAGAGGGCGTCGCCACACTCGGGGGCCTTCACGTGATCGGCACCACGCGCCACCACTCCCGCCGTATCGACAGACAGCTACGCGGCAGGTCAGGCCGCCTCGGCGAT
Source organism: Parachlamydiales bacterium (assembly GCA_003151315.1). Taxonomy (GTDB): domain Bacteria; phylum Chlamydiota; class Chlamydiia; order Chlamydiales; family SM23-39; genus SZAS-17. Next base: position 11,157 of record PLXF01000174.1, on the reverse strand, counting down.
CCCGGATCGTCTAAATTTTTCGTCTCATTCGAAGATTCGCTCATGCGCCTTTTCGCCTCTCCGCGAATGACGTCCCTCTTGCAACGTTTCAGACCTCCCGAAGGAGAGCCCATTTCGGCCAAAGTACTCAATAAATCGATCGAAACGGCACAAAAACGGGTTGAGCAGAGGAACTACACGATCCGCAAACACACCCTCGAGTATGACGATGTGATGAACAAGCAGCGCAAAGAGGTCTACGCGTTCCGGAACGATCTTCTTTTTGCAGCGAACCCCACAGAGATTGCCGACGAGCTCTTCGAATCGGTTGTCTCCCATATGGCAGCCCCCTTTCTTTCCGACAAAGCGAAAAACGGAAACCTCGAAGGATACACCCAAGCGCTCATGGCCCATTTCCCCGTCCGTTTTGAGGAGAAATATTTCCAAAACGACGCCGCAACCGCAGCCGAAATCGAGAACAAAGCATTTGAAAAAGTGCGCTCCGCTTTCGAGCTCAAGCTGCAAGCCCAAAGACAGATCATCTCCCAGATGCGCCCCGATCTCAACGACGCGGAAAAAGCTCATGCTCTTCTCCAAGAGGTGATCCGCAATCTCATGGTGCGTAAAATCGACCAGCTCTGGCAAGAGCACCTTCTGTCGATCGACCACCTCCGTTCCGATGTCCACATGAGAACCGTGGGGCAAAAAGATCCGCTCCTCGAGTTCAAACACGAATCATTTGCCCTATTCGAAGCCTTTTCACTCCGCCTGCGTCAGGAAATCACCCGCGACCTGTTCCGGTTTGAGATGAGCCCCCAAACGCCCGAGCAGCGGCTGCAGCAAGCGCTCGCTCATATGCAAAGGGCTCAACTCCAGCAAGGACAAAAACCTCTGCTGAGAGCCCAAGACGAAGTAGAAAATCTCGAAGAAGCGAAGCTTGAAGAATAATAGTTAAGAGCGCTCTTTCAGTTAGCTGAAAAGCGCTCCTCTATTCCAACCGGAGTTGCCCTATGTTAGCCCCCCTTATTTTTGCCCTAGTTCCCCTTTTTTTCGGAGCCAAAATTCCTCCCGCAGAACCACAAATGACCACCCGCCACGAACGCCCCGCAGGAGCTGCGAGCTACGGTCGTGAAAGACTCGATTCCCTCACCGGCTTTGGCCTCATTAAACTCAATGGAACGGAAGTGTTAGATCTCAACGTAAAAGGGAGCTTAATCTCCAAAGACGCCCGAACCGGCTCTTTCGAAGTTTCAGGCGAGGCCAATCTTCGCGATACGATTGTCAACGGCCGCGCCCTTGTGATCGGATCGCTCCAAGCGAGCGGTTCCACCTTTAACGACCTTCTCACCATTTGCACGCAAAAGGCCGTCTTTACCCACACCCGGATTAGCAATCTGACGATCCGCAACGAGCCCTCCTATAAAGGGAAGCAGACCTTAGAGCTTAAGCAGCACACGATCATATCGGGTCCTATTCATTTCGAGTCGGGCCGAGGCGAAATCATCGTCGACTCCACCTCCCAAGTCCAAGGAAAAGTAACGGGCGGCAAAGTCATCTACAAAAACTAAACGTAATCGGCTTTCGCACAGATAAAATAGAATTTCTCATCGAGCGACAGGGACAACGATGAAAACGATGTAACGATATAACGATCGGAAATTTGTAAAAACCGGTGAGTAATCACGGAGCTGTAATCACTTATCGTTATATCATTAGACCTCTTTCGAAAGATAGTGGTTACGAAAATTTAACGCAAAGACGCCAAGTCGCGGAGACGCAAAAATTTTTATAAATTATTAATGATTCTTTCTTTGCCATAGTTGAATATAATCATATTTCTTTGCGTCTTAGTGGCTTGGCGCCTTTGCGTTAAATTTTCGTAACCACTAAGTTTCGAAAGAGGTCTATTACATCATTTTCATCGTTGTCCCTGTCGCTCGATAGAAAAATGCTGATTGCAACGGAACATCTATGTACCGCTCGTAATTCAAGAATCGGTAGATAAATATTTTGTTAATGGAGGGCTAGACATTTTACCGTTCAGTTTGTATGGTGCAAATAACCATGCCATTGACTGACCTCGCCCACTTTGTTAAGCAACCCGCGAAATTCGATTGCCTCAAGCAACCGGAAGTGCTTGTATTGGAGAGCTTAGAAGCGAGCACCTTCCACATCATCGCCCTTATTATTTTCATCTGCGCCATTCTCCATACCCTCTCTGTTCATAAAATCCACAATTGGGCCAGAGAATTAGAAAGGAAAGGATCTCACGACCGAGCACACAAACATAGACACCGCTCAGGGTTGGTTCAAACCCTCTATTTTTTATCAGAAGTGGAGATTGTTTTTGGCGTTTGGGTCATTCCCCTATTCTTAGTCATCACCTATTTCTACGGAAGATCGATCGCTCTCGACTATATCAATACCCGCGACTACACTGAAGCCCTTTTTGTCGTCGTGATTCTCGTCCTAACTGGGACACGCCCCATCGTAAGACTCGCCGAACGGCTAACTGCCCAAATCGCAAAAATGTTAGGAAACTCGGTCTCAGCCTGGTGGGTGACTCTCCTCACCATTGGACCCGTCTTAGGATCGTTTATTACAGAAGTGGGCTCGATGGCGCTAATCGCTCTATTGCTCGGACGACAATTTTACAAACACCACCCCAGCCAAAAGCTCGCTTATGCAACGATTGCGCTCCTCTTCGTCAATGTATCGGTTGGTGGTATTCTCACTAACTTCGCTTCACCCGCTGTCCTTATTTTATCTCATTCCTGGCATTGGACAAATACAGATGTGTTTTTAGATTTTGGCTGGAAAGCTATCTTGGGCATCCTTCTCTCTAACTTTGTTTATCGCCTCTATTTTCACAAAGAATTCACCCATCTCAACAATAAGCACAAAGCCACGGGTTCGACCTTTACCCAACTATCTCACGAATCGGCAAAACCCATCCCCCTTTGGGTGACGACAGTGAATATCCTATTCATAGTCTGGAGCGTTGCCACCTCCCATTATCCTGCGATTTTCATCGCTAGCTTTATCCTCTTTCTCGGCTTTTACCACTCCACGAGAATCCACCAATACGCGCTTCACCTCATCCGCCCCATGATGGTGGGCCTCTTCCTAGCAGGCCTGGTGATCCACGGAGGACTCCAAGGCTGGTGGGTAATCACCATTTTCCAAAAACTATCCCCCCTTGGTGTGATGGGGATGGCCATGAGCCTTACAGCTTTCAACGACAATGCCTCTATCTCCTACTTAGCCACCCTGATCCCCGATTGGGGCCACCTCTACCAATATGCGGTGTTTACAGGGGTTGTAGCGGGTGGTGGCTTAACCGTCATCGCCAACGCCCCCAATCCCGCTGGATATTTCATATTAAAAAAATATTTTGACAAAGGGATCAACCCGATCAAACTATTCGTAGCCGCCTTAATCCCCACTTTAATCCTCTACGCCATCTTTTTCTTCTTCGGCCCCGTTACTTTCTCCTAATTATATTGAAATTAACTGATTACTATGGTAAAATTTATTGTATTAACAATACTTTTACATAGTGATCATGAACATTCAAAAATTTACTAAAGAAAACATAGCTTTATGCATTTGCACATTAGGAATAGCTATCCTCGGCTATTTAGGCTATCACGCTGTTCGCTGGATCGTGACTAAATGTCAAAAAACAGAAAAAATCGACCAGATTGCGCAGCAAACAATCCCCCTTCCCCCCGCAGAGCCTCCGAAGAGCCTAGAAAATCGAGTCACTGTCGGCCAAGGAGAATATTTGGTCTTTCACCAAATGCCTAATGGAGATAAAAAAAAACTCACACAACAAACCTTCGAGCAAATATACAAGATCCTCACCCAGCACGCTCCCCTAACATTAATCAGTAGCGGCTCCAAAGAAGATTGCGCAAACCGTTACGCATTGATCCAAGCGAAAATCAAAGAGATCGATCCCACCTTAGAAGCCGTATTCATTCCCCGAACTTTATACGAATTAGTTTTCATCCGAAAATGTATCCAAGAAGATCTAAAACACAAAACAATTTGTCCCCATTTATCCAAAAAAGCGCACCAAACTTCAATTCGATATTTCAGCGATGAACAAGAACGCCAAGCTTACATTCGAGGGCTAAAAGCGTTGAGAATCCAACGGAAATGTTGGCACATATGCCGCTTTTACGATGCGGGAGATAATGCACATGTTAGAGTAAAAAGGATCGCTTACCGTCTAAATAACGTCATGCTAAAAGCTTTTCTTCCAATGAAGGGAGGATTCACTCAAGAACAATTAGCCGCTTTTACAGAAAAAGAGATCGTTTTTTTACAAAATCACCATGAAAATAGCGAACAACTAAAAGAAATGATAATACATTGGAAAAAGCAATCCTTTTCTACCCAAGGTCCTACAATAAATTTCGTAATGGAAGTAGGGGAGACATCCGTGGGCATTCGCAAGAATGAGACAGATGGAAAAATCGTAAGAGGGGCGGTGACTTTAGAATGTAGCCGAACCGCCGCAACTTCTTTATTCCTCTATAGAGGCGGTAATTACAACGAAGACCACCCAGTCGATAGCTCGACAGGCATGCCTCATAGCCTTTCTTACGGCAGCAGTTTATTTGCCGGGAGTGTCTACGATGCAGGTGCCTCGGCTTTCCACCATATGAGAAAGTGGGAAAATAAAGCATATGCCCTCGCGATTCCTTTCGACGAAGTCCAAAACTCCCCTTTCTACGTCCCTCCCACCAATACCGTGGCTCAATTATTTGGAGAGGGGGAACTTTTTCATGGGAGATCTAAAACCTGGCAAGGCTTTAATACAAATAATCTTGGAGGCGTGGACTGTGTCAACGTTATAAAAGAGGCCGCCGACTCAGAGCCGGGCGTACTTGAACTCAAACTAAAACATCTAAAATCGGACCTAAGTCAGGAACTCCTTATCGCTCAATATCTTAAATACTCAAGCAACGCCATTCAATTAAAGTAGCTATATTATTTTAATTTACTTTTAATGGTGTTTTATTGTAAAATACTATCAATTAAAAGGAGATTTATGACCAGTTTAACAATAGGAGCAAAAGCTCCTTTCATGAAATTTAATGATGCAGATATTTATTTAGCTAATTCTCTAGATTCTGAAACCGCTAAAGTTCAAAAAGCAACCCTAAGAAAGCTAGTAAATCTCTCTCCGAGTAGAATTATAAACGCTAGATTTTCAGAATTAAAAGCCCATCTTATTCAAGATGGAGTGCACAAATTTATATGCGTAACCAAAGAAAATAAAAATAATAAGAGTGTATTATTAAGAGACCTCGTACTACTCAATCATGCAGAAGCTCGAGCTAAGTACGACGATGTCGATACAGAAGAGGCGTGGGTCATAAGCATGGAACACCTTTCCACTATCGTAGAAAACAACAACATCCCACCCCCTCCCGTCAAAGTCGAAGAAAAAGAAGAGGCAGAACCAACTCTAATTGAAGAGACACCCAAACAATTCATGATGAAAAATATCACGGTGATCTTATCCGATGAGATGCTCGAAAATCTACAATGGACAAGAGGCAAAGATCATGCATATCCTCTAGAATTGGTGAAAGCTGCACTCAAGGCAGCCGATTCAGTAAGCTCGAACAATGGTAAAGGGATCAAAAAATTAGGAGATCTTACAGAAGGCACCGAATATTATTTCCGAATCAAGACAGAAAAAAATCCTTTTTATTCCGATATATTAAATATGTGGGTAGTTCCCCACAATTTTGAAAACGAAACCTCCAAAGTCATAACAGTCGTAACTGCTTATTTCGTTCCAGACAGCATGCTCAAATTTCGCTGGAAATGCAATTCTGCAACATCTTTAACGGCTACAAAAAACCAACAACTGGCCATCAAATGGCCTCCGAAAAAATAAAACCCTTGAGATCCCATCTCAATAAAAAATTTCGGTCGATTTTTGGGGTTCTTCACCCCAACTTGGAAAGAGCTCGGTAACCCAAGTAGAGAAACGGGATTGAGGCCGATACGTAATAAAACCAACTAGGCCCTTCCCATCTCAAGATCACCGCTCCTTTGTCGGAAAAAAGGAGAATAAATACCCCTAATAAAAATAATTGAATCCCCAAAGTGAACAAAACAGTCGGTCCCACTATGGGAGGAAACCGAGAACTTTTTGCTTCGTTCTTATTCTCCGGAAGTAACGCCTCTTCGATAATTTCCTCAGGCTCAGACTTGGCCGCATAAGGGGGAGGATACAGCGACTGAGAGGTCTGTCGCCCTATCGCGCTGGTACTAAACGCGCTAGGAGAAGAGCGCTGCTGCTCCGGCTTCTCTTCTCGCAGATCGGCGGCGCAAAAAGGGCATACGATCACATCGAGGTCGATCTCCCCTTCGCAGTTAAAACATAATTTTTGGCGCTTTTTTAGCTTCATAGGTCCCTCTTCTACAGTTATAATACTTCAAAGTTTTTTCGGTCTCCGGTAAAATGCATTTTAACGATTTATAGAGGAAATATGGCAGAAAGAAAAACCTACGACATCGCAATCATCGGCTCAGGACCTGGAGGGTATGTAGCTGCCATTAAAGCCGCACAGCTCGGCAAATCGGTCGCCCTCATCGAAAAGGGGCACCTCGGAGGCGTCTGCCTCAATGTAGGGTGCATCCCCACAAAAACTCTTCTGTCCAACACGGCCGTGCTCCGCCAAATAAAACATGCCTCCTCATTCGGTATCGACACAGGCCCTATTTCGATCCATTACGACAAAATGAAGCAGCGCAAAGACAGCGTCGTCTCTAAAATCCGCTCCGGATTAGAGGGGCTCATCAAATCGAATAAAATCACGATCTATCGAGGCTCTGCGCAATTTGAATCGCCCCGCGAATTGAAGATCACAGGGCAAGACAATCTCTACCTTCATGCCGATCAGATGATCATCGCCACAGGCTCCATTCCTCTCGATGTCCCCGCTTTCCCCTGCGATCACAGCCGCATTCTCAACTCCACCTCGATTCTGGAATTGACGGAACTCCCGAAAAGTTTAGCCATTGTTGGCGGCGGCTATATCGGCTGCGAATTCGCCTCCCTTTTTGTTGAACTGGGCGTTCAGGTAACCATTTTAGAAGCTCTGCCCACCATTTTAGCGGCGCAAGGTCCCACGGTCTCTTCGTTCATGACGAAAGCTTTCACCTCTCGCGGCGTGAATATCCGCACGAACGTGTCGGTCCAATCGATCGACAACCAAAACACCCACGTTCAGATCACCTTAGCCGGAGGCGAAATCCTACAGGCCGATCTCGCTCTCGTGGCGGTGGGTCGAAAAGTCTACACCGAAGGGCTTATGCTCGAAAAAGCGGGGCTTCTCACAGGCCCTCGCGGCGTGATCGAGGTGAATGAAAAAATGGAGACAGCAGTTCCCGGCATCTACGCCATCGGCGATGTAACAGGCAAATGGATGCTCGCCCACGTAGCCTCTCATCAAGGCGTTGTTGCCGGATCTAATGCCGCAGGCCACCTGAAAAAAATCCATTACGAATCGGTCCCTGCCGTTGTATTCACCTCCCCCGAAATCGCCACCGTTGGCCTCACGCTAGAGCAAGCGCAGGCCGCCGGTTACAACGCCACGCAAGGGACCTTCCCGTTCCAAGCGCTCGGCAAAGCACAAGCCGCAATGGAAACAGAGGGGTTTGTCCAAATCATCTCAGATAAAAAAACAGGGCAAATTTTGGGCGCCATTGTGATCGGCCACGAAGCCTCTAACTTGATCGGAGAAATGGGACTTGCCATCCAAAATGAGCTTACGCTAGAGTCGATCATAGAGACGATTCACGCCCACCCAACCATTGCCGAAGCGTGGCATGAGGCGGCGTTAATCGCGAATGAGACACCGGTTAACTTCCCACCCAAAGCTAAAAGACCATGAACCGGCTGAATATCCTCCCCCCAAATCCCGAAGCAGAGGAAGGGCAAGGCCGTTTTCCCTCGTGGCTTCACCGCAGACTTCCACCTGGGGGAGAGATCTTTAAGACGAACACAATTTTAGAAAAGCATCGCCTCAACACCGTCTGTGAGGAGGCGAAATGTCCCAATCGGCTCGAGTGTTATACAAAAAAAACGGCCGCTTTTTTAGCGCTCGGCAAGCAATGCACCCGCAATTGCGGTTTTTGCGACATCGATTTTACGAAGACGCCCAAAGCCCCAGAAGCCGATGAGCCCGAGCGGATTGCCGCTTCAGTCCAAGATTTGGGACTCAAACACGTCGTCATCACGATGGTCGCCCGGGACGATCTCCCCGATCAAGGAGCCGCCCACATTGGAGCAATCATTCGGGCTATTCGCGCTACCAGTTCCGACGTTTCGATCGAAGTGTTAACCTCCGATTTTTCAGGGGACTTAAACGCGCTCGACCTCGTTTTGCAAGAAAGACCCGACATTTTCAACCACAACCTCGAAACGGTCCGCTCTCTCACCCCCCGTGTCCGCCACAAGGCCCAATACGACCGAACTCTCGCCGTTCTCAAGCACGCCAAACAATCGAGCTTCCCCTATCTCGTTAAATCGGGGCTAATGCTAGGTCTCGGCGAAACCGTTGAAGAGACACAGGAGGCCATTCGGGATCTCCATGAAATTGGCTGCGACATCATCACTATGGGTCAATATCTCCAAGCGAGTCGGATTAAACTTCGCGTCAAAGAGTTCATCCATCCCGATCAATTTAAAGCCTACGAAGAGTATGGACACAAAATCGGCGTGCCCCACATGTATTGCGGCCCCTTCGTCCGCTCCAGCTACAACGCAAACCTCTTCGCCCCCCGCCTAAAGCGCACCATCGACTCAATGTAAAGCGGATTTACATCCGGTCAATTCTGCGAATTTCGCTTCTCGGTGTTCTCGGTGTTAAATNNATTTAACACCGAGAACACCGAGAAGTCACCGAGGCGCGAAAACGCGCAAAAAATGGAATCAACTTGGGTACAGTTCGGGCTTGTTTATAAATTTTTTTGACCCTAAAATTCCATTCCTTTAAGATACCTTTCTTTTGCAAAATCTTAAAAAGAGAGGCCCAATGACTCCAATTCCCCCAACCCTACAACGCACTCTAACACCACCCGTTTTAAATGAAGGCTTTGTATTAGCAAGCAGAGGCCGGAGAAGTCCCGGAACCGATTTTGAGGTCTCAACAACGGGCCGCATAAGTCCCATGGAACAGGATCACTTCTCTCTAGGGAGCTTAGAAGCGAGGAGCCCCAGCGCGCCTCAACTAGAAGAGGACCATTTCGCTGGAGAGTGCGAAGAGTCAAAAACCCCCAGAACCCTCATCACCTTTTCTGCGCAGAAACTGGACAGCTCAAACGTAGAACTGACTAAACGGCGCGAGCTCTTTATCCAAAAGATGGGAGAAACCATGTTACATAAGAATGATGCAGGAGCTCAGCGAGTCCAACCCCCTAAAGAAACTGTTAAGAAATGGACCCATGAACCGGCTCAGAGTCGATTTACGAGATGTTGCTGCGAAATCCTGTAGCTGTCATCTTGCGTAAGAATTAACTGATACCTATTGTGCGCCATAAGGAGCTATTAGCCCATATGCGTCGCAAGCCTGTCCAAGTGGCAACTGTTATTCTGGCCGGAGGTCAAGGGACCCGTTTACACCCCCTTACGGTTCACCATTCAAAGCCGGCCGTCTCTTATGGAGGGCGCTATCGGCTTATCGATATCCCCATTTCGAATTCGATCAATTCCGATTTTCGGCAGATCTTTGTCATCGCTCAATACCTATCGAGTGAATTGCAGCATCACATTAGCCAGACCTACCATTTTGATAATTATAACCCCGGTTTTGTCGACGTATTGACCCCTGAAGAGAATGAGAAGGGAGAGCGGGAATGGTTCCATGGATCGGCCGATGCCGTCAGGAAAAAACTCCCTACTCTTCTTAAATCGACCGCCGAGTATTTCCTCATCTTATGCGGCGACCAGCTCTATAATATTAATTTCCAAAAGATGGTGGAATTTGCCCAAAGCGTTAAAGCCAATCTGATGATCGCAGCCCTCCCTGTTCATGAGGCAGAGGCCCATAGAATGGGCGTTTTAAAAATTGACCCAAAGGGAAAACTAGTCGAATTCTACGAAAAACCCGACACCGAAAAACTGATGACCCATTTCGAACTCGACGAGGCGTTTTTCTCCCACAATAAAATCAAAGAGCCCAAAGAACGCTCTTTTCTCGGGTCAATGGGGATCTATGTGTTTCATCGAGACGCCCTAGTTTCTCTTTTAGAAACAGATCTAGGAGAAGATTTTGGCAAACACATCATCCAGACAGCCGTTGATCTAGGGAAAACCTATGCTTACGTCTACGATGGCTACTGGGAAGATATCGGAACCATCGCCTCCTATTATGAGGCCAACCTCATTTTAACAAGATCCAATCAAGGTCTCAATACCTACGATGAGCAAAACCCCATCTATACGCGCCCAACCTACCTCCCCGGCCCTAAAATTAAAGCGGCAAAAATCTCCCAATCGATTATCTGCGAAGGATGCGTCATCGAAGCGGAAGAGATCACCCACAGTGTCATCGGCCTGCGCTCCCATGTCAAAAAAGGGACAGTTATCCGCGATAGCATTTTGATGGGGAACCATTTTTACATGCCTCCCTTAGCCCAAAAAGGAAAACCCCCCTTCTACGACTATTGGATCGGGGAAAATTGTTTGATTGAAAAGGCCATCATCGACGAACATGTTCAGATCGGCAACCATGTGACCCTGACAAACCAAGAAAACAGGAGCCACTATGACGGGGACGGGATTTTTATCCGCGACGGAATTATCATCGTCACCGCTGGCACACAGTTGCCCGACTATTTTACCCTATGAAAATCTGGGCCATCGGCGATTTACATTTAAGTTTTGGCATAGCCAATAAGAGCATGGATGTTTTCGGTCCTGCCTGGGAAAGCCATGCCAAAAAAATCGAAGAAAATTGGCGATCGCTCATTGACCCCGCAGATTTAGTTTTAATTCCGGGGGACATCTCCTGGGCCATGCGAATCGAAGACGCTATTCCCGATTTACAATGGATCCACGACCTCCCCGGGACTAAGGTGATGATTAAAGGAAACCACGACTACTGGTGGGGCTCTTTGAAAAAGGTGAATGAGATTCTGCCCCCT
>PLXF01000172.1 GCA_003151315.1 Parachlamydiales bacterium | reverse complement strand
GTCATGAAGCGACATTTGTTGGAGATTTTCGACATCTTCGCGGCTCAACGAAAGAGCGCGACGATACCTTTCGATCTCCTTGTCGACCTCTTTTTTTGAAATCGGGACCTCAGGAACTTCCTCGTCAGCGCTGCAAAAAAAGATGGGGGTACCAATCCCAATCCCTTTGCTGATTGGAATCCCCCGAAGTATGACCTCTTCGGCCGGACCCATCACTTCTCCCCAAATTCCTCTTCAAACGCTTTAACTATGTGTTGCATAGTCATCTCCGCATCTTCCCCTTCTACAGTCACTGTAATCTGGGAATTCTTTCTCGCCGCGAGCATTAATATACTCATAATGCTTCTGGCGTTGATAGTCTCATCTTTATAGGTAAAATAGACATACGATTTGCGGGGCTGGAGCAATTTGACAATCGCAGCAGCCGGACGGGTGTGTAGCCCGAGAGCGTTTTTAACTTTTACTTTATGCACGAGTTTCACGAATGATCCTTTTTTTCTGACGCCGAGCGAGTGCTTCGAGCAGCTTGGCATTAAATTCCTTGGCTGAATTGTAGCCCATATCTTTGAGACGATGATTCAAACCGATCGTCTCCAATAGTAGGACCACATCCCTCCCTGGTTTGACCGGAAGGAGATGGTACGGGACACTAATCTCCAAAATATCGATAAATTTTTCATCCAACCCCACCCGATCATAAAAATGTTGGTCGTCCCATTGCTCCAACTTCACCACAATGTCGATCCCTTTATCGGGCCTTACACATACAGCGCCATAGAGGTGAGCGACATTAATAATGCCGATCCCTCGGATCTCCATCAAATGGCGGGTCAGCTCGGGTCCAGAGCCGACCAAATAGGAACCCTCTTTCTTTTTCACCCGAACAACATCGTCGGAAATCAGGCGATGCCCCCGCTCAATAAGCCCAAGAGCCGCTTCACTTTTCCCGACTGAGGATTCCCCTTGAATCAAGACACCCACGCCAAAGACCTCGACGAGCGTTCCATGCAAGGTCACTGTGGGGCAAAACTCCTCTAGGAGTAAAAAGGTGATGCGGCTTAACAAATTTGTCGCGGTCGCATTCGCTTTAAACAGAGGAATTTTATTCTTTTCGCATAGAGAAATCAATTCTTTAGGAGGGCGAAATCCTCGAGCCACAATAACCGCTGGAGTAGCCGAGGTTAAAATAGACCTAAGGCGCTCTACACGCAATTTAGCGGGCTGCTCTCGCAGATATTCGATCTCTTGCTTCCCAATCACTAAAATGCGGGCGGCAACATACCCTTTTAAGTAACCGGTAAGCCCAAGTCCAGGACGATGCACTTCTGGTTTATAGATACGGCGAGATAGACCTGCCGCTCCAACCAAGAGCTCTAATCCGAGAAATTTTCCATGCTGTTCAAATAGGTTCTGAACTAGATACATAATTTATGAAAACGTTTCAGGTGCATCATCCATTCCCTGTAAATAAACAGCTAACCACTCCACAAAAGTGGGAAAAGCTAAGTTTTCGCTCCACAATTCGGGATCTGTTATATCCGATATCGTATTATCAATGCCGGATAAATAGACATTTCCCATCTCATGGGCCGGATACCAATCGGCGTAAAAGCACTGATAAGAGGCCAAGCCAAAAGAGATGAAAAAAGGGATCAACGTTCCCGGATCCACCACCACATCTCCTGAATGTAACGCCTGTTCAGAGGAGACCTGGGTGTTGACGATTTTTGCCCTTTCATCGGTAATCTCTTCCACCTGAAGAAGACCCAATTCGGACAATTTGCCAAATCCGTTATGGATCCGATTAAAGGTCCAATAATCGCGGGGCAAATCCCAGAGGACCTCTTCTCTTAACGCCTCTCTCTCTGTCCCAGAAAGAGGGGGAAGTCCTCGAAAAAAGCTGCTATTATCCGCTAAACTATATACCAATTCCGCACTAAAAGGCTCCTCTTCGCTCTGCCGATGCAAAACAACTTCAATGTCGTCGAGCGATTGAAAAAAACGGGAGATGGAATCGTGAGCTTTCGGGTGAAAAGAAAGGAGATCCAGCCACAGGTCGCGGGTAAAATCGATCCGATCTCTTGTCGAAATGCGGCTCAGTTCAAACCAAGAGCGGGGCAGTTTAGGCGCTTTAGTCTGCGCCACTTCCCAACTCAAATCCGTTTCCCGATTGACAAAGATCACTTCACGGAAATGGACCTCGCGATCTTCCTCTTCTGTGCTAAAAAATTGTCGAACCAAAGAATTCATCTGAGAATCCAGAAAAAAACCATTGTCTCATATAAGAAAATATTATAAAACATCATTTTAATATTATTGGATAAAGTTTTTCAGAAAGAACTACGAAGCAGTATAATCAATCGTTGATATACCGTGCGCGCTTAGGTTGTGTGAATTTTGGTGNNACACAACCTAAGCGGGCGCGGTATAGTGACACCCGTAATAGTTGCGTATGGGGGGCTTATTTGGTATATATCAAGAGGGAATGGCTTTGTTGCAGACTCGCTGCGCTTGATAGACACAGAGAAAAGCCCACAAATTCACGTCGATAAGAGAGATTAGGGAGACACATGGCATATACAAAAGTAGTGATTCTGGGCGGTGGATTTGGGGGGCTCAATGCGGCTAAGGCGTTGGGGAATAGTAAGTTAGATGTGTGGGTCATCGACCGAACGAACCACCACCTTTTTCAACCGCTCCTCTATCAAGTGGCCACC
>PLXF01000194.1 GCA_003151315.1 Parachlamydiales bacterium | reverse complement strand
TTCGAAACGAAGGTCGCTCTATGGACGACTATAGGAAATTATTGAACAACAAATCGATTGAGCCGCTCCAAATATTCCATGTGGAGCTGGGTACAAAGATTTTGTTTGTCGATGGCGCCAAAATCAAGATAGGGGTCAAAGTAGGTCAGTGGGAGCAACACAGCAGCCCGATCATTTGCGAACGCCCTGGTTATGTCAAATACGAAGATCTCGTCGAGGGGATTTCCACTCAGCGAGAGGTAAACAAACAGACAGGTCAGGTAGAACTGATCGTGAAGCAGCACCGTGGCGAGCTTCACCCGCAGGTCGCTATCTATACAGATCCCGATTACAGCGAACTGGTTGGANNATCACGGGCGGCTTGCCGCGCGTGGCAGAGCTCTTTGAAGCGCGCAGACCTAAAGATGCGGCAGAAATTGCAAAAATCGATGGCGTTGTCGACTTCCGAGGCGTTCAGAAAAACAAACGGATCGTTGTCGTTCGCGACGATGTGACCGGTATGGAAGAAGAGCACCTGATCCCTCTGACAAAGCACTTAATCGTTCAAAAAGGCGATATGGTAATCAAGGGTCAGCAAATCACTGAAGGTCTCGTGGTATCCCAAGAGATTCTGGAGATTTGCGGCGTTCGGGAACTGCAGAAGTATCTGGTCAATCAGGTGCAAGAGGTTTACCGTCTGCAGGGTGTCGACATTAACGACAAACACGTAGAGATCATTGTCCGCCAAATGTTGCAAAAAGTGCGCATCACTGATCCAGGCGATACTACTTTCCTTCATGGAGAGGATATCGATCGGAAGGCGTTCCACATGCAGAACCGAAAAACGATCGAAGAAGGGGGGAAACCGGCACAAGCGGCGCCTGTCCTTCTCGGTATTACTCGGGCCTCTTTGGGAACTGAATCGTTTATTTCGGCAGCCTCTTTCCAAGAGACAACACGCGTTCTCACGGAAGCGGCCTGCGAAAGTACGACCGATTATATGCTTGATACGAAAGCCAACCTGATTATGGGACACATGATCCCAGCGGGTACCGGTTACGAATCTCACCGTAAGGTTAATAAGTACATCGATAGCCAGCTCTCTGAAGAGTTAGAGATCGACTTTGAAAGTGAAGCCGCTCTAATGGCTTAAACCTAAATCAGGGGCTGTCTCAAAAGACAGCCCTCTTTTCTTTTTAGTAGATTATGTCTAGTTTACCTACACCTTTTTTGAATCTCACAGTTGCTTCCTACAGCCACTATTTAGATAAATTTTTATATGCAAATAGCACAGAACCCATGCGAGTAGAGGGGGAAACCGCCTATTTAACTTTGAGGCCTTCCGATGCTGCGCTTATTTACAATAGTCAGGAAAACTTTGAAAGGGGATTGGAACGGAGTCCTGGTAATGTAGATGTAGTGAATTTTTTTGCGGCTACTGCTTATGAAACGTCAGTTCCTTATTCGCAGGAGCAGCTCGATCGGGTTAAGAGGGTTGAGGTAATTTTAAAAAATTTACCTATACTTATCTATAAACCGACCCCAGTATTTAAGGCTTATTCCGTAATGTGGCGGAGCTTGCCTAATGCGGCAGCTGTTTTTTGTCTCCGTTTTTTTAAAAATATGGAGAGCCGCCGATCTGTTTTTCGACTCATTATCAGAGAATGGGTAGATGTACCGCGAGTTTTAAATTTTGAGCAGTTAGTCAGCCTTTCTCGCGTTTGAGGCAGGTTTTTTAGAGATGCTTAGCGATCAGCCCTTCTAATTTCCCGATATCTTTCGCGAAATTGCGGATTCCCTCTGAGAGCTTCTCCGTAGCCATCGCATCTTCGTTGAGGAGATAGCGGAAGGTTTTTTCGTCGATATGGATCTTTTTAAGATCGGCGTGTTTCGCCTCTTCTGGGTTCAGTTTCAAAACTACAGGATCAGACGACTTTTTTAATTCCTCTAAGAATTGCGGGGAAATAGTGAGGAGATCGCAGCCTGCGAGCTCTAATATCTCCTCTTTATTTCTAAAGGAGGCGCCCATGATTTGGGTTTTGTAACCGAATTTTTTGTAGTAGTGGAAGATTGTAGTGACCGACTTAACGCCTGGGTCTTCGGCCGGAGCATACCCAGCTACGTTTTCACTTTTTTTGTACCAGTCGAGGATCCGGCCGACAAAAGGGGAGATGAGGGTGGCATGGGCCTCAGCGCAAGCAATGGCTTGGAGCAGGCTGAATAGGAGGGTCATATTGCAATGGATCCCCTCTTTTTCTAACATTTCAGCAGCTCGGATCCCTTCCCACGTGGTGGCGAGTTTAATTAGGACCCTTTTTCGATCTATCCCTGCGGCTTCGTATAAAGAGATGAGGTGGCGGGCCTTTTCAACACTTCCTTCGATATCAAACGAGAGGCGGGCGTTCACTTCGGTAGAGACTCGGCCGGGGACGATTTTCAAAATTTCGAGACCGAAATTGACAAAGACTTTATCGAGGACGTGTTCCATTTGGTGGCTGGTATGCTTTTTGCCATATTGGATCGCCTCATCTAATAGATGTTTATATTGAGGTTGCTGCGAAGCGGCGTAGATCAATGAGGGGTTTGTGGTGGAATCGGTCGGGCTGTATTGGCGTAGGGACTCAAAGTCCCCGGTATCGGCTACGACGATGGTCATTTTTTTTAGTTGATCTAGCTGGCTCATGGGTCTCCGTTATTCATTAGGATTGCGAATATGCAACCAGGCGAGACTTTCCCCTTTTTCAAAAGGAGGAAAAGATTTTTGAAACTCATCGGCCTGGAGTTCGCTTTGAAATCCATCTAGGGAAATTGTTACATTTTTACCATTTTTCAGGGATAGAATCAATTCGGAAAGGAGTGTTTGGGGAAGACGTACCTTCATTTTCCCTTCAAATAGATCCCCCCTCTCCTCTATCACCCCGTTTTCGGTGAGTAAAGAGATTGTGATTTGGGAAGGATTTTCAGGAAGGGGACTTAACTGATGTTGTAAAAGGGAGATGAATCCTTCGACCTCTCCGGCTACTTTTAAGAGTTCAATTCGGAAAGGGGGGTAGCCGGAAAGGGGAGCATAAATTAGCCTTGCGGAATCGTACGATCGATCTCCCGTCGACATAGAGCTATAGCTCCAAGGGGTCGAGGAGGCGCATCCGCTCAAAAACAGGGCAATGGAAAGAAGCTTAATGGGAGTTATTGGCCGATCCATTATTTGTTGCCACTACAATGACTCCAATGGTGGCCGCAACTAAAGCGCCGGCGGCGACTGCCCAATTTTGCCAGGCGATAGAATTGGAAGCTTGCGTTGAAGAGGCAGAGCCTTCTCCAGTAGTGGCTGCTTGCACTTGTGTTGTGGAGATGAAGGCGAAGATTGTGACGAGAGTTGCTAGCTTTTTCATGTAACACCCAACTAAAATTTTTCCTCTATCCTAAGGGAAAGAGCTTTTTGACTCTACTTTATTGTAATTTTTGGGAATAGATTTTTGTGTAGCCCTCTTTTAGAGCGAGAAACTGCCAATGGCCGCCCATTTCGGGGCATTCTTCGAGCACAATCTTTTGAAGCTCTTCCCATTTTGTTTTCTTCCAGTTTTCGAGGTCTTCTTCTGGCTCTTGGGTTAAAGAAGAGTACAAGTGGCTAAATCTCTGTCGCAGCTCTTCTCGAGGAAGTGCGGCGATGAGATCGGAAGAGAGGGTGAGGGATTGGAGCGATTGGAGGATGGCGGGATAGAAGTTGGGATAGTCTTTTTTTTCTACTGCGGCCGTGAGGATATAGGCTTTGTGATCTTTAATGAAAATCGCCTGCAGCATTTTTACTTCGCCGAGGCCAGACCTAGAGCTAATTTCGGTTAGCCGTCCCTCTCCCGCTATTTGTTTAAACTTCCCTAAATCGCGCCAAGTCGTATTGGGTTGGGAGAGGTGAATTTTCTTCACCGATTTCACATATTCCTTCAGAGAGACGTCGACCTCTTCTAAGGCCAGATTGATAGAGGGGCGAAAGTCGGAGCTCCCTTTTCCTATAAATCCCACCTGAATATGGGGAGAGAGGTTTTTAGGTAGGGCAAATTCCCAGCCGGGCGGTGGAGAAAAATGGCAAATGGGGGTTGAGAAAAGGAGTAGGGGCGCTAAAAGGAGTAATAGGAACATAGAAGACTACAGTTTAATGAGAGTGGCTCGTGCTGCTCCCTTCGTTTTTGACTAGCGCGCAGAGAGCGCCTATAGCGATAGCAAGACCGACACCCCAGCCCATCATTGATAGGACTGTAGCGTCGCGGCTTGCGTAACCGGCGGCTTGTCCTGTTCGGACATTATGGCTTGTCATTTCTTGGGCATGCAGGGAAAAAGGAAGCGTAAGAATTAATAGACTGCAGCAGATTTTTTTCATTCCACACCCGTAAAAAGAGCAAAGCTTCTAAAAGCTATCTTAAACTAGTTGTCGTCGGTAATAGACGAGCTTTACTTTATAGACACCCTTCTAGTGCTATCTATGCCTAAATGTTTTTTTTTATGCAATGTTGGAACCTCGACTTTGCGACTTTTTTAGCCCGATTGCCTTGCCTATTTGTCCTCTGAGGCGTTTATTTAACCAGGAAGGGGTTAAAAACCCCTTCCTGGTTAAATAAATCGACTAGTTTGGCCAAAGGCCAAACGTCCGAGGGCATAAGGCCAAGGCAATCGGGCTAAAAAAGTTGCAAAGCCGAGATTAGGTGCCTTTCATGTGAAATGAGCATAATACTAGCGGACGAAATCTATTTCTTGCTACAGTTTTTCCATATGAGCGAAGACTTTGTTGAGTCCTCTTGGGTCCAGTCCGATACCCCTTTTGAAGTTCCGTTACGTCCCCAATCTCTCCATGAATTTGTGGGGCAAGAATCGGTTCGATCTCGCTTGGAAGTGTTTATGGAAGCCGCCCAATCTCGCGGCGAAGCTTTGGGACATTGTTTGTTTAGCGGACCTCCAGGCCTCGGAAAAACGACGTTAGCCCATATTATTTCTAAATCGATGGGGACTCAACTCGTGGTTACATCGGGACCTGCGATCGAAAAACCGGGAGATTTGGCGGGCCTTCTCACCAATCTCAAAAGCGGCGACATCTTATTTATCGACGAAATCCACCGTCTATCTATTGTCGCAGAAGAATACCTCTATTCCGCTATGGAAGATTTTACTTTAGATCTCATGATCGATTCGGGGCCTAATGCGCGGAGTGTTCAGGTAAAACTCAACCCATTTTGCTTAGTTGGCGCGACGACCCGCTCCGGACTACTGAGTGCACCTATGCGCTCTAGGTTTCTCATCTCTTTGCGACTCGATTATTACGATCCGACAACTCTCACTAAAATTATCCTCCGCTCAGCCTCTATTCTTCACGTGCATGTATTAGAAGAGGGGGCGTTTGAAATTGCTAGGCGTTCTAGGGGCACTCCCCGGATTGCCAATAATTTACTCCGCTGGGTACGCGATTTTGCCCAGACGCGCAAACTCGGCCCCATCGACCGTAAAGTGGCATCAGAGGCTCTCGAAATGCTCGCGATCGACTTTTTAGGACTAGATGAAATGGACAAAAAAATCCTAAAGGTTATGATTGAGCATCACGATGGGGGTCCGGTTGGCCTGAATAGTTTGGCTGCGGCCGTCGGAGAAGAGGCGCACACATTAGAAGAGGTGTATGAGCCTTTCCTAATTTTGCAAGGATTTATCAAAAGAACGCCGCGTGGCCGGCAAGCCACCCATTTAGCTTATGAACACATCGGGTTGAAAAAACCCCAAAGACCGGAGTAACCAATATGAAGACAATCGCCGCCGCTGCTCTCCTCTGCAGCCTTTTTTACCCGATGGCGCAGTACGCATCCGATCCGATCCTTTCCAGCATGTCTGAGCCTGTCTCCCCTAAAAATATCCAGATCCTTTTGGAAAAGGATGCGACAGAGGCTCTCTTGGAAGTTCGAGGCCCTTACTACATCGTCAATCCTCACGATGGGATTCGGGTAGCTTCGGGTCTTTTAGGCAAACGATTTCTCGTCCATGAATTAGAAAATGGGCTAAAATGGGGCGAAGAGTTCCCTGGAATTCACCAAATTACCATCGTCCCTCGATCCGATGAAACTTCAATCTATGTAAACGGCATCCAATACAGTGGTTCGGTCTCCGTTTATGGTGTCTGCGGGATGGTCAACCTCGTCAATGATATTGACATCGAAAGT
>PLXF01000050.1 GCA_003151315.1 Parachlamydiales bacterium | reverse complement strand
CCCCCCCCCTTCCAGCCCATCGACAGATCCCCATATCGAGTTTCATGGGGTAAAGACGATCCCTTGGCCCGCCTTTGTGCGGATGGAACAATATGATGGGTTTGTTCGGAAATGGCTCAAAAACAATCCTGCCGACATCGTTTTCGGAATGGATCGAAACCGAGAGCAAACCCATATCAGAGCGGGAAATGGTGTCCATTCCGCCTATCTAGAAAGTCGCATTTTAACGGAAGGGTATCTAAAACATCTCCTGTGCTTATACAATCCTCTCCATCGAAAGATTCTGCAATTGGAAAAGGCGGCTTTTGAAAATCCTCGCTTGAAAAAGTTGTTTACTAACTCTTTTATGGTTCGCCGGCAAATCCTAGATCGATATATAATCGATCCCGATAAAATTGTGGTCATTCATAACGGAGTTGAGTGGTACGAAATGGAAAGAGATTTCAGCCATTGGTCTCAAGAACGGAAACTTTTCTTACATCGACACCAACTGGACCCTTCTGTTTTCCACTTTCTTTTTATCGGCAATGGCTATCTACGCAAAGGGTTAGATAAATTACTCGAGGGGCTCTCTGCCCTGTCCGATAAAAAATTCCACCTAAGTGTTGTTGGTAAGGATAATAACCAAGCCAAATACCAGGCGAAATCGGAGCGCTTAGGGATCGGAAAACAGGTCCGTTTTTTTGGACAACAAAAAGATATCCGCCCTTTTTATCAATTAGCCGATGTTTTAGTAATCCCCTCTTTTTACGACCCATTCGCCAACGTGACTGTAGAGGCTCTAGCAATGGGACTACATGTGGTCTCCTCGAGTTTCAATGGCGGATCTGAAATTTTAACCCCTCAAAACGGCTCGATTATTGAAAATCTACTCGAGCGCGATTCAATCGTCTCCTCTCTAAACCGCTCTATGACCTTTAAAAAAACCGAAAATAGTGCGTTAGCCTCTCGCCTCAGCGTCAAACATCTCGACTTTTCTCTTCAAATGAACACCCTCATCGAGGCCTCACTTGGATAGAGAAAAGCTTACCTATCTTCTCATTCGCACTCTCACCTATCCATTCAGTTGGCTTCCCTATTCTTGGATTCACTGTATAGGGCGTATGCTAGGTACCGTAAGTTTTTATTGCATGAGGGAATATCGAAAACGGGCTTTGAGCAATTTAGCGCTGGCAAATGATTTGGCGCTCAGTTCCGACGAGCTGATCCATTACGCTAAAAAATCGTTCCAAAATCTCGCGATAAATTGCCTTGAATATCCAAAACTATTTCGAGAAAACCGCCTCTCTCACGTTATCCAATGTGAAAACCCAGAGGTAGCCGCCTCCCTGTATGAAAAAGGGCAAGGGATTATCTTTTTTTGTGGGCACCAGTCGAATTGGGAGGTCCTCTTTCTCGATGGAACAACTCGCATGAAAGGGATCGCGATTGGCAAACCGATTAAAAACAAAAGGCTCTATAACTGGATCGTCTCAATTCGACAAAAAAATGGGGGGACTATCATCTCACCCCGAAATGCCGTACGAGAAGGGCTGCGCGCCCTTAAAAGGGGGGTGTTTATGGGGATTGTAGGAGATCAAGGGATGCCCGACAGTGGCTACTCCTTCCCCTTTTTAGGAAGGCGCGCTTGGACCTCTACCGCTCCCGCTCTTTTGTCTTATAAAACACAATGCCCCATCATTTTCGCAGCGACTCGGCGCGTTAAGGGCGGCTATCGTATTCATTATTCGGATCCCATTTGGCCCGATCTTACGCAAAGCGTTGATGGTGAAGTTGTTAGGATTATGAATCGACTTCTCACTCTACTCCAAGAAAGCATCAAAGACTCTCCCGGCGAGTGGCTTTGGCAACATAACCGGTGGAAACAGCAAACATTGCAGATTCTCTATAAACGGTTCCGTCAGGATTGTATTTGCCTTATTCTTCCTGAAGATCCGGAACTTTTTGCATCGATCCAACCTCACCTCCCTACGTTAAAACAGATCTATCCTCGGGATTTTATTTTTCTACTGGTCCCCGATCGGCACCGCGCAGCCGAGCTGATTGAAGCGGACGAAGTGATCTACTACAAACACTTGGAAGAGACTCTAATTTCCGATTACCGGTTTAAATTGATCTTCAATTTCACCTCTTATCGACCAATTCACAAACATTACGAAAAACTCAGCGCCTTTGAAGTGCTCGATCTCCCCACCTTGAAATCCTTAGCGGCCCCTCATATGGCACAAGGACAAGAAGGAGATTTATCCGATATACTTAAACGGGCCCTTTGCAGGCCTGGATCATTATGGAGACACCCCTAATGCCACAAAACCGCTTCTATGTAGACGATCCTTTACTCCCCAATAGCCGCCCCTTTTTAGAAAACAATGAATGGCACCATCTCGTACACGTGATGAGAATGCAAGAGGGAGAAGAGGTCGAACTCGTCAATGGAAAGGGGACATTAGCCGTAGCCAAGGTGGCTGCTTTAGAAAAAAGAAGGGCGCAATTGCATGTTTTGCATGCGACAAAAGAAAATCAAAAACCCCCTCAGATTATCTTAGGGATCCCTATTCTACGCCCCTCCAAGTTGGAATGGATTATAGAAAAGGGGACGGAACTTGGCGTCGACGCCTTTTGGATCTATAAGTCAGAATTAGGAGAAAAAAAAGGGATTCCGATAGAAAGACTCTCCGCCTTGACCATTGCCGCTATGAAACAGTCGGGACGCCTATTTCTTCCTCACATTGAGCTTCTCTCCGATTTCTCGGAACTTTTCCGTACAGAGGCCACTATTTTCTTTGGAGATGCTCAAGGAGGCGCACTATTGGAGAATCTCTCATTTCCGACCCTTTTTATAACGGGACCGGAAGGAGGATATACGGCAAAAGAACGGGCGATGCTCTTAGAAAAAGGAAAAAGAGTTCGACTCAATCCCCATATTTTACGAGCAGAATCGGCCCCTATCGCAGCAGCTAGTATCTTGTCTTATCTCAATATCCGAGATTAAAGAACTATACCTCTCGTGGCTCAATAATTGGTTTTTGAGGCGCGTCAAAACGGTCATAAATCTTTCGACCGGAAAGGGGGACAGTATTAATTCAATACAGCCCCCTTTCCGATCGTCGATTTCTGACCATTTTCGAGCACCTCAAAAGCCAATTATTGAGT
>PLXF01000033.1 GCA_003151315.1 Parachlamydiales bacterium | reverse complement strand
GCGATTGCCAGAGAGTAAAGGGCAATTTTCCGGATGTCTGTTAAAACAGCCCACACTTCGCGGCGCAAAAATAGGATTAAAGCCAGGAGAGTTCCCCCGTGGCAAACGAGGTCAAAATAGAGAAGCCTTTCTGCGTCTGGAACGGATAACAGCCACTTAACAAGACGAAGATGAGCGGAGGAGCTAATAGGGAGAAATTCGGCGAATCCCTGAACGAGGCCTAAAATAAGGGCATCAAGAAGGGACAAGGAGCACCCCGGTATAAAAAATGGGCGACCGACGGGATTTGAACCCGCGACNNTAACCAACTGAGCTACGACCGCCGTGAAAGGCCATAATGGTAAGAGAAAGGAAGGGTATTCGTCAATAGATACTCTTTCGGGTCGAAAAAGAAGGCATCTCGAGCAAGGAGATTCCGATAAAAAAAAGAGTAGCCAAATAGAGCAGAGAAAGGGGGCAGGTAAGGGCCGCATAACGGAGAGAATGGTCCAATAGAGAGGGGGGATAGGCGGCGAGGTCGAGGAGATGGGAGGTGGCGATCTCGGTGATTTTGAGAAAAAAAAGACCCAAAGGCGTCCAGATGGCATAAGCGATTAGCGCGGTTAAAAGGCTAAATAGACATAGGCCGATGAGAAACGGAAAGAAGAGGTTATAGAATAGCCCCAGCAGGGGAAAAGTGTGAAAATGGTAGAGAAGCAGGGGGAGAAGAGGGAGGTTGACCGCAAGACTTAAGGCGATGTTTTTTCGTAAGAAGGAGAGGAGTAGATAGCCATAGGGAGACGGAAGCGTCATGGCGGATAATTCCGTTGCCGTTCGTTTTGGCAAAAGAGGGTAGATACATTTTTCAAAGCGGGTCAGAAAAAAAAGGAGGCCGGCGCAACTGACGAAACTGAGCTGAAAACTAATTTGCGCTCCGACTAGAGGATCCCAGATCGTTTCAAAAAGGATAGCGCATCCCAATAAGTTCAGAGCCGAAGGGTAGCGCCGGATCAAACGGCCGATGATATAGAGGAGCGCCGTGATGAAGCTGCGCAGCACAGCAGGCCCCGAGCCGACAAACAAAAAATAGATCGATAAAGCGGCCAGAAGAGNNCGTTCCGGCAAGACAAGGCCTAAAAAAAAGGAGGCAAAAGCGATTAAAATGGCGAAGTGAAATCCCGAAATAGCGAGTAGATGTTGCAATCCTACCCGTCCAAATTGGTAGCGGAGCATCCGATCTTCCACATCGGCCGTGACTAACGATCCTAAAAGAGCCGCGGTTTCTGGCGAAGAGATTGACCGGCGCAAAAGAGCCCGAAATTTCTCTTTTAACACAAAGCGCGTTTCGGCCAGGCTCCAGGTCCCTTCGAGGGGGCGCCATTGTTTAGGTTTGAACGCATATTGATAAGGGCCCCTTTGCAGCAAGGTCCCGTCGACCCAATAGTCGCAATCCCCTTTGGGATGATGGCCTAAGGGGAGGTGGATCTGGCAAGGGATCGCCTGAGGCAAATGGAGGGTCCCTTTATAGATCAATCCCTTTTGGAAGGGGGATTGGTGGGGCTGGATGGAGGCGATAGAAAATACCCCCTGGATAGGGATGGGCTCCGAAAGGAGGGGCTCTTGATGATAGAGGAAAAAGGCATACCCGGCCCCCAAAAGAGCAAAAGAGAAGCCTCGAAACAAAGAGGCTTTCCCTACGAGTCCTAAATAGATGAATAAGAGAGTCATATAGAAAAAAGAGTGGAGATACAAATAGGAACTGGCCCCTAAAAGAAAGGAGATCCCCAGTAAAAGAGCGGGATTTTTCCTCCAACATTGGCGATGCGCTTCCAAAAGCTTTAAGGCATTAGTTCTCAGATAGATACACGTGCTTGGTTTGTAAATAGTATAGCTTAAGTTATTGAACCACAGAGAGCACAGAGGCCGCGAAACGCGGCTAAAAATGATCAATCCCTTCGTTTTTTAACGACTTTTCAGACTTCTTTGCTCTCTATCGCTCTCTGTGGTTCAACAACTTCGGTTTAATTTAGGGGTGTCTGAATAGTTACATAGTATATAGACTATCCATTTTATTAAAAATTATTTTTATTCTATTGATAAATAATTACAAATGGGTTATCATTTATATAAATTACTTTAAATTACTAGGGGTTTTAGAATAATGGCATTTTTACCTGTTAGTGAGGAATTAGCTCCCCACAGAGCGTTTGTACAAGAAGAGCAAGAAATAGATTTAATGCGCGCTTTTGTTTGTTTAGACAAGCTAGTAAAAATAAACCTTCCAGACCTGTCTTTCCAACGGTTAATGGCGAAACGTAGATTCGAACAAGCCAGTCCGGAAATGCAAACAAGCGTAATTAAGCGGATTTTTTTATTCAACCGTGAGTGTGCCGCGTCAACCAAAGAACCAGGTTCTATGGTTGAAAAGGTCAATACAATTGCGCAAAAGGCAGGCTTATTATCTTATTCCAAACCATTAAAAGAGAAACAAAGTCAACGTTTTCTAGCACGTCTTGACCCCCAACTTTTTCATAAAGTTTGGGATATGGCCTCCCCACTTACGCAACACGAAACAGAAGGGCTTATTCTGGCGGAGATTCGGGCTACAGCAGAAAAACAGTTGTTAGGATCTCTTGTGCCCATAGAGGCGTCATCTTTAGAAAGGGGAACGGCACTACATCATTTTGCAGAAGCGGCCCCCGATGTGCAAATTTGTGTTTTAGAACGGACATTCGCCTTTACCCTTCAATATAGAGCTTTAGTTAACAGAAATGAACTAGCAGGTTACCCCACGTCGCAAGAAGAGATTCGATCTCTAATCAATATGCTGGGATTAGGCATTGACTTTATGGGCAGTCCCGAGGCTTGTGCTGATTTTATGCAGCAAGTAGATTCCGATTTATTTCAAAAATTGTGGAGTGTAGCTCCAGAAGCAGTAAAGAGGCAAATCAAAGAGAAGCAGTTTCAAATGAAGCCCCCCTTCCTTTTTCAAGTTATATTAAAGGAGGACAACGAGCTGCTCGATTATTTGTTGACCGAAGGTTTTACGGCTCAGCTTTTTTATTTAGGTAAAGACACCGAACTTAATGTTAGAGAATACGATACTTTGCTTGCTTTTACTAAAAAATTGTTTCCCCGAAAACATTCATTAGTAGAAAGAATAAAAACGGCCGACAATGGTTTTACAGATAAAATGTTGCAAGTAAAATTATTAGGTCACCGTTTGAATTTTAAAGGTTTTAATTTTGAGGGAATGAAATCACTGACTGTGCAGCATGCTATTTACGATTCTATTCGGAAATGGGCTCTAGAATATTTTCCTCTTATGGATGATAAGAAATTCTCAGATTTCATTTCAGAAATTTTTAAAAACAACCCGCAAGAAGTGAATTTGCTATTTGAACAGGCGCTAGAGAATACCAGCACTATTTTTACAGGATGGAAAAATCATGCGACTATTTGCATTCTGTCTAGTAACATATGTATAAAAATTAATACTGGCTCAGAAAACAAACCAGGGATTCGCTTTTTTTATATAAACAATCAGAGTGAAAAAGCCTTAAAAACTGTTATCGATGGGTTAATTAAAATTAGAGAGAAAGATGTTTCTATAGGTCAGAATTTTTTCGACAAAATTATCAATACTCAGTTGAAATTGGAAGAATTTGCCCATATACCGATGAAGCAAAAGGGGGGGCACTGCGCATGGGTCTCTTGCAAGGCGGCGTTTAAAGCTCTTTTATTCTTACAAAAAGCAAAAGAAAAGAATCAGATTTTAGACCGTAAGTTTATCGAAAGCGTTAGCCCTTCTGTCGAAGAGATGTTTTTGAATTGGGAATTATGGGATTTGAATCAGGCGATTCGTACATCGATGTCTGTTATGAAAGAATACCCCCACTATTTTGATCAGAAAGAATTGCAAACCAAATTCGAACAGGAACTGGCAGAACAAGGTGGGATAATAAAAGAACGAGAACTTACGCCACTTGAACAATTTTTTAAAGAAGTAGAAAAAACGGAGCAAACCGTTGAACTTCTGGAAGACAAAATACTTTCTAAGGCTAAGGCACGGTTAAATGAGGCACAAGCCAAACTCAAACAAGTAGTGGGGAAACCTTTAACAGAATTGGATGAAGAATTTTTAAAGCAAGTACATGTTTTGCATGTTGGGATCCTTAGAATGGAGGCGAAAAGGGACGCGAGGAAGTCAAACCCCGAACCTACACCCCTATCACTGCATCGTCGAGGAGAAACTCGAATGCTAGAGCAAGAAATTTTCAGAGATAAAGGAAAATGAACATGACTTCGTTAATCGTAGCGCAAAATTCCCTAAGAGAAGTTTCTCGAGCCGAGCAAACAGTGGCTTTGATGAGCTCTTTCGTTCGTCTTAACGACCCGGTAAGAACGGCTTTGCCCGATTCGTCGGAGTTTAAAAAAGCCGATGCAGAAGTGCAAAAAAAGATAATTGCCCGAGTTTTTTGGTTTAATTGTGAGTGCGATAAATTACTAAAAGAAAATGATCTTTCCCCCGATGCTCTAGTCGAGAGAATTAATGCAATTGTGCAACGAATTGGATTGTCTTTTGCTACGCCGTTACATAAGACGAATAGCCGCCATTTCCTCGAGAGTGTCGATCCATATCTTTTTCATAAAGTCAAGACAATGGCTCCGCCGGCTGTCCAAAGAGAAATGGACGTCTACCTTCAAAAAGAGATATGGAAGTTAAAAGAACAAGAGCTAATAAAGTCTCTTGTGCCTATGGAAAAACTGACAAAACTTTCGCCTCTCTTATTACAAGAAGCAAGTAAAACGGCGCTAGATCAATTTGCTGCTGTTCCCGAAATTCAAGGAGCTGTTTTAGAACGGGTCTTTTCTTTTATGCTCCAATGCAGATTGTTAAAAAAACAGATTGATCTAAATCCCCAGTGGGATAATCGCGATGTATTTGAGCGAATTTTAGGTTTAGTGAAGAGTAGTAGATTGTCATTTCCCATTACAGCTAATAGCACCTCATATTGGAATTTTATTAATCAAGTAGATCTTCATTTGTTTCAAAAAATGTGGAGTGTAACTTCAGAAACTGTAAAAAATCAGATTAAGCAGAAGCAGTTTAAAATGACGCCTCCTTTTCTTTTTAAAACTTTATTAAATAGCGATTTTGAGTTATTCAATTATTTGTTAAGTGAAGGATTTACGGCCCAGGTTTTTTATTTAGTTGAAAGTTCTGATAAGATCTTTGAAAAATGTGATACTTTACTATCTTTTGCTAGAAAATTATTTGTAAGTAATCCTTCTTTGTTTGAAAGAATAGAACGCGCCGACAATGGTTTTACAGATAAAATGTTGCAAGTAAAATTGTTAGGCCATCGCTTGAATTTTAAAGGTTTTAATTTTGAAGGTATGACTCCGCTAATTGTGCGAGGAGTTATTTTCGAATCTATTTACAGGTGGGCTTTAGATTATTTTCCTTTTGTAACTAGGGAGTTATTAAACGACGTTTTTGAAAATTTCCAAAGCCCACAGTCGAATGTGAATTTACTATATGAACAGGCTCAAAAAGATAGTTGCACAATTTTTACGGGATGGAAAGGTCACGCGACCATTTGTATGTTTGCTAAAAACATATGCATAAAAATTGATACTGATGTGAAAAATAAATCGGGAATTCGGTTTTTTCATATAAAAAATACAAGTGAACAAAATGTGAAGAGTGTCATGAGTGGATTAATTGCAATTAAAGGACAAGATGGTTCTGTAGGTCAGGACTTTTTCGATGAAACCGTTAACACACAGTTGAATTTGGAAGAATTTGCTTACATACCGATGAAACAAAAAGGGGGGCATTGTGTTTGGATCTCTTGCAAGGCCGTTTTTAAAACTCTTTTATTCATGGATAAAGCCAAAAAGGATAATGAGGTTTTAACTCAAAGCTTTATCGATAGCGCGGCTCCTTCTATAAATGCATTATTCGCTCAATGGGAATTGTGGGATATAAATCAGGCGATTCAAAAATCAATGGTATTTGTGAAAGAATATCCCAATTATTTTGATGCAGAAGAGGTGACAGCCAATATTGAAAGCGAATTAGGTCTCTTATAATATACTGCTGCTGTTTCAATCGGCCATATATACCGCTCGTAATTCAAGAACAGTAGTAACTATTCCCCCAGATTGAACGGAAGTTGTTGAACCANNTTCTCTGTGTCCTCTGTGGTTCAATAACTTACATTTAATCTAGAGGTATCTGAATAGTCAGGAACAGTATAAATTTTATCCCCCATGAGGAGTTTTAGGCGGCGTATCCGATTCAAACGCGTAGCGGTAGACGAGTCGGGCTCCGCGACGGCTGGTGAAGTAGGAAAAGAGCCAGTGAAACAGCACGACGAGTCGATTTCTAAATCCAATCAAATATAAAACGTGGATAAAGCACCAGGCCAGCCAGGCGAAAAAGCCGCTGAATTGGATTTTTCCAAACATCCCAATTGCCTTAGTCCTTCCGATCGTCGCCATCGTTCCTTTGTCGACATATTGGAAAGGGGGACGCTCCGCTTTAGGAATTCTTAGACGGAGCAGCATCGCTACATAGCGCCCCTGTTGGACGGCTACGGGAGCTAGTCCTGGAAGGGGTTTCGATCTTTTGTCGAGAGCGCAGGCAGAATCTCCAATGACAAAGATATTGGGGTGATCGGGGATCGAAAGATCTGCCTCCACAATGGCCCTTCCTTGTCTATCGAGAGGGATCCCCAACGATTGCAGGATTGGGGAGGCTTGGTTTCCGGCTGCCCAGACGATGTTGTAGGCGGGGATGAAGGTGTTTTCTATCATCACCCCTTCTTCCGTTACATTGGTCACCCGCTTTCCGGTAATTACATTTACGCCGAATCGTTCCAGATATTTTTTCGCTTTTTCAGAGAGGTTTTCAGGATATGAGGGGAGGATATGGGGCGATCCTTCGACCAGGTAGACCTTCGTTTTGGTCACATCGATTCGCCGGAAATTCTTTAACATAGTTTGATAGGCGACTTCAGCAATCGCACCCGCCATTTCCACACCTGTTGGACCGCCGCCGATGATGACAAAATTGAGATATTGCTTCGCCTCAGAAATGCTGTCGCACCGCTCGGCCTTTTCAAAGGAGACAAGAATACGTTCACGGATATGGAGTGCGTCGACAAGCGTTTTTAAGCCGGTGGCATATTTTTCCCAATCGTCATGGCCAAAATAGGAATGGCGAGCCCCGAGTGCGACAATCAGATACTCAAAACCGATATGATCGCCGTTTCGCATCACGACAACCTTGTTTTCTTTATCGATTTTAATCACATCGCCCATGATTACCGTG
>PLXF01000067.1 GCA_003151315.1 Parachlamydiales bacterium | reverse complement strand
AAGATGAATTAATTGTTGAATTAAATCCCCTCGCACGTAAGGTAACGCCGAAACAATTCTGCTTAAACATTCTTCGTTATGCGGATTGGGTTCATAGAGATAAATTAATAGGTCCCCTAAGAATGGTAAATTCCTCTCAAGAAGAGCAGCTAAAGCATTGAAACCCTCCGATCCGTTTTTATACCCCAGCAACCGAAAATGTTCCGTTAATATATTTTCCCGAATCTCTTTTCTATAAATAAATTGAGCCTCTTTTCTATAGATAAACAGCCGAAAAAGCTCCCCTAAAGGAGGAGGCGTAAATAGGCAGAAGGAAGAGGCAATGGGAAAATGGTAGCGAACCGGCGCATCGCCGGAAATCTCATTTTTCCGGAAACGGTTCGATTCTGTAGGAAAATGGATCCAAAACAATAAGGCTCTTAAAAACCCGAAATCCCAACCGAAAGGCCTAACTTTGCTATTTAGGTATTCGACCGCTTTTTGATCAAATAGTTCAAGAAAAGCGTCCCTTTCTTCCAATGGCAAATGGGCGGCAAAAATGGCACGTAGAT
Organism: Parachlamydiales bacterium; assembly: GCA_003151315.1. Lineage (GTDB taxonomy): Bacteria > Chlamydiota > Chlamydiia > Chlamydiales > SM23-39 > SZAS-17. The sequence goes on along the minus strand of PLXF01000067.1, from coordinate 4,876 downwards.
TAGTTAAATAGACCATTGCATCCATTACTTTTGGATAGTGAAGAGCGGTATATTTTTGCAGCTCTCCAAAATAGGAAGGTTCTCTATCGGAAGGGTCTTGAGCCACCCAACGTCCAGCCCATTTAGTCGCCCAAGCGGCGACAAAAAGCTTTTCGTCGTTGTAATTAGTGGGGACAAATCCCTTCGTGGGGAATCGGGCGTAGGCTCGCAACCCTTCCCAAATGAGAGGGATCGCCGCGGCATTGACCTTAAATCTACCTTGGTGAAAGTCGCTTAAAGCCTCATGCGTTTCATAGCCAGGCGCCGCTGTGAATTGTAAAGAGGAGACTTGGTGAGGCTGCTGTCTTTCAAGAATAGGCTTTAACAGATCACACCGAATACAATCCGCCGATGTTATACAGGAGGGATTGCTGGAACCTCCCCACTGCAAGCGAAGATCGAGGGTCGTCTCCCTTCCTTCGGCCTGAACCGGGAGGGATATAAAGACAAATGTATCCCGCTTTAATAGCCCGCGAAGGATCTGTTCGCCAGGCATTTCAAACACGGTGCTTACAAACAGGGAGCAATGCTTAGTGTCATATTTTCCATATTCGTTCGCGCTTAAAATAAAGGTAATCGAGTGGGGATTTCGGATCGATTTGATGCCTAGCGTATCTTGTAATACCTGTAAAATTAGAGACTTAATCTCATCGGGATTAATCTGCTCCGCACAAATTTCTCCAAGAAAATCGATGTCCCCCTCTAATTTTTCCCTTTCCCGTATAGCTTCGGTGACAGAGCTGCCTGTCAAGTAAAAATGGGGAAACGAGATCCCTTTCTTTTCGAATTCCTGCGTCAAGTTTTGAATAAAGAGCGGTAGATTGAAAGGAATCTTAGATTTAGAGGCGATAAACGTATACCCCCCGATCGGGAAAACCGACTTCAATACCAGCGCCCTTTGGGTCGGGTTTAATTCGATCCCGATCCTATTTTCTTGGCTAAAATTATTTTGAATGGAAACTAAAGAAGGTGAGGAAACTAATGAAGAAGGCATTAAAGAAGACATTTACAAACCTTTTATAAAAAAATCGGGATTAAATTTATCACAAGCGCAAATGTAAAAAAAGGAATTTCTCGGAAAGGAATTGAAAATATAGAGTTGATATCTTATACACAAATTGAGATCCAATGATGATAAAAAAAACACTGTTGTGCTTAGCCGGTACGTCGTCTTTTTTGTATGCTAACCCCCAAGGGGCATCGATTTGTGCGGGCAACGCATCGACGAACGAATCGGGAAATGTCTTAGAGATAACGGTTTCTGACAGAACTGTCATCGATTGGAAGTCATTTTCCATCCAGGCCAATGAAACTACCCGCTTTGTCCAGCCATCCATCCAATCGTCCGTTTTAAACCGGGTAACAGGCACCGAAGCGAGTCAGCTAATGGGTCTTTTGCAGGCCAACGGGCAGGTATATCTAGTTAATCCTCATGGAGTTATCGTAGGAAAAGAAGGGAGAATCGATACCGCTTCTTTTTTAGCCACAACTCTCGCCATCTCGACAGAGGACTTTCTCCAGGGGGGGGAATCTTGGCTTTCGGGAGAGAGTTTTGGTGCGGTCATCAATTTGGGGACAATTCAGACAAGAGGGGGCCCCGTTTCCCTTCTCGCTCATAAAATCGAAAATTCGGGGCACATCGACGCGCCCGAATCAACCGTTTCTCTTGCCTCGGGTCATGAAATCTTACTCAACGTATCCAATCAAAATTTAATTTACATCCGCCCCAATCTCTCTTCGGAGGGGATCGATAACGAGGGAACAATTCGGGCTCTCGAAGTGAAAATGGAAGCGGTTGGCGCCACTGCCCTCGCCATTAATTTAGGCGGGACCGTAGAAGCCGGGCAAATCGTGGAAAGGGGTGGACGGATATTCCTATGCGCCCTTGGAGGCGATATTGTGGTTTCTCCCTCGGCGACGCTAAATGCACCGGGAGGAAAAATTGACATTCAGGCGGCAGAGGGCCTTTCTGAGGTGAAAGGAGCTCTTCTAGCAGATGGCGGCGAGGTTCATGTTCTCGGGAAAGTCGTCGCTCTCGCCGATAAGGGCTTCATCGACGTCTCCTCATCGCAAGGAGATGGGGGGACAGTTCTATTAGGCGGCGATTACATGGGGAAAAACCCCGATATTGCCAATGCGGAAGCCGTCTATATTGGGCAAGATGCGCGCGTCGCGGCTAACGCAGTCGTTTCGGGTAATGGCGGCAAAGTAATCGCTTGGGGAGACGACTCCAACGTATTTTTAGGGCACATCGATGCGAAGGGAGGCTCTGAGAGCGGCGATGGGGGCTTTGTCGAAATTTCGAGTAAAGGAGGCCTCGTAGTCAACGGACTCGTCTCAACTTTAGCCCCGCATGGAAAAGTGGGAACCCTTCTCCTTGACCCGACGAACGTTTGTATAACAAGTAACGGAGGTGTCGATGTCAATGCGACTTACGGAGGGGGCGCCTACACCTATTCGGGAAATGCTTTGACTCCTTGCGGTTTTAACGGCGTCGTCATCGATTCGGGCAATTTGAATACGCAATTAATGGGTACGACCGTCACAATCAACACGGCGGCGGCAACGGATCAAGGGGAGACAGGAAATATCGTCCTGAATGGAGCTCTCACGACAGGGAATACCCTCACCTTAATAGCCGCCGGAGATATCACCGTTACTGCCAGTATAGACATCGACTCGACGACCTTTACGGCGGGCGGAAATATCAATCTTACTGGAGTCACAGTAAACTCACGCTCTACTTTTACCTCTGGCAACCTCTTCACCTCAACGGGAAATCTTAACATCACAAATTCAACTATATCACAACGTCTTCCCCTCTCCTTGGCTCCTGGTGGATTGATTAATTTATCGGGCACAACGGTATTTAATATATTCATGCCTCCAGGATCGACTATCGTTAGTTTTGATAGCACTGTTGGAATAACCGCGACGACTACGATAGATATGCAAGGGGCTATCCTGGCAGCTAACACTACTTTCACCTCTGTCGGCGGAGCTCAATCTCTTACCTTAACTTCCAGCACAAGCGATGGAAGTGTACGTGTGTATGTTAATATAGGCACTTCGGGCAACCCTTTTGGCGCCATCACTGCGACTTTACCTACCAATTCTTTTACTATCGGCGCCGACGGAAATAATGGAACTACTATCTATAGTTCGTCGTTGACTAGCACGGGAACACTTGGTCTAGCGGCAAATGGCGATGTAACTACTAATCCTCCAGGAGTAAACTACTTTTATATCACAGGGCCTATCACGCTTGGGGGAAATGTCTTAGCCCTTAGCGGCGCGGGTCCAGGGGCTCTTACCATCAACACAAGCCCCGCCACTACCGCCCCCATCGACCTAACTGGAATTTTAGTTGGCGATTCCGGTTCCGGCCAATTTGTCGATCTCTTCATTAACAATACAGATACGACAACGGGAACTACACTTAATGGTACTACGATTTCGGCCGTACGATTAAGTTTTACTGGGACTAATCCGAATACCAATAGCATTGTTACCCTAACTGGGAGTGCATCAAGTATCAATACAGTCGGAGCTGACACTATCTTTTTTGGCGGCCCTGTTTTTGCCGGAACGGATTTTACTATATCTAATTCGGGACTTCCCATTAGCTTTGCGGGTCCTATAACCGTAAGCGCAGGGATAACTTTTACAGTGGATGCCCCCACTACATTTAGTGGAGCGCTCACCTCATCGGGCGGTGCTCACACCTTTACTTTAAGTACACCAGATACGGCAACCTTCAGTTCTAACATCGGAACTTCAGGCAGCCCTTTTGGAGCCTTGAATCTCACCGCTACCATAAACACATTTAGCAGCGCCGTATATTCCAACACGTCGTTAGCTGTGGGGCCTGTTGTTTTAGCTGGACCGACTACATTCAATGTGACAGGCCCCATCACTCTCGGGGGAAGTATTACGGGAGGCAATAGCTTAGGGATCACCACCAGCTCCCCCCTCTCTCTCCCTACGACGATCGGCACATTGGGAACGCCTCTCGGCGCTTTCACCGTTACGAATACAAACGCCACCGGAACGTCTCTCAATGGAGGGACAATCTACGCCGCCTCCGTTAACTTTACGAGCACAAACCCCACCGTTGGCGGCAACGGAGCGGCCATACTCAATGGCGGTCCTGTTACCATTAATACGAGTGGCAACGTGAGCTTTGGAGGAGCCCTCTCTGGCGGCCAGAATTTAACTGTAAGTGCAGGCTCAGGGTTGGTCCAATTTAATGGCCCCGTATCGGGCGGGTCCAATTTTACCGTTACGGGAGGAAACGTCGGCATTAGTCAAAACTTCTCAGCAGGAAGCATCTCGTTCACCCCTTCCAATAACATCACGATAAATAGTAACGCTACGATTTCAGCGAGTTCGGTCAATTTTGTCGCCGGATCGAATATCAGTTTAGGCACAAACGATATCATCAATTCGTCAGGGAACATCTTTTTCCAAGGGCAGAACATCAGCGCTACAGGGGCCGGCACCATCCAAGCCACGGGGGGCGCTAGCACTTTAATTATGGTTGTAGATGCGCAAAACCCCAGCAGCATTGGCGACGGCGCCTTCTCTTTTCCCTCAGGAATGACTCTCTGCACCTCCGGTTGTACTGGAGCGGGGGGAAGTCTTCTCCTCTATGCGTCTCATCCAACTAACGGCTCAATCCAAAACTCGTTCCCTTCAACGATCAATGGAGCGAGTTATAGCTCAGGATCATTTAGTACGACTGTTCAATCTTATGCGCAAGGGACAAACGAATTTATCGGTTTTTATTACCCCACGATCCCCCCTGGATATACTACCCAGGCTTATGCCATTATGT
>PLXF01000139.1 GCA_003151315.1 Parachlamydiales bacterium | reverse complement strand
AAAGGGGAGAAAACACGGAAAAACGGTCGATTGTACAAGCGCTTAATAAAGGGGAAACGGTCACTCCAGGGGAGGGAGGAAAAATCAACAATGCATTGGGGATAAAACAGATTTGATACTGGGGATTGATCGCTAAAACCGACTCTACTATCTGTTTTAAATCGGGATAATCGGCAAAACAGGTTTGCTGAATGCGATCCGAATATAGGGATTCTTGAAAATCACACACATCGTCGATAACAATGACAGCATCTGTCCGACCCCAGGCTTGAATGGCAGCCAATTCCTCGAGAATAGGGGTGTTTTTTTCTCCTTTACCGCTCCTGTCTCCCCCATCGTAATGACCATCTAAATAAAAGAGCGTGGGCTGTTGACAAAGGGGCAAAATCGAGGGAAGGAGATGCTCGGAACTACCAAAATAGACATGCACATTGCTGTTAGTTTTAAATTTTTCCAGCGCGAGGGAATAAAATTCGGGAAATAGCTCAATGGTATGAACCTCTGTAAAAATCCCGCTCGCTTTTGCTGTAGTATTCCCGAGATTTGTACCCGTTTCGACGAATATCTCGATCCCAAAATAGGACTTAAGGTCTTTCAAAAATCGGTATTTGAGCGATCCGTTTTTGAAATTTTTTTGGATCGAAAAAGGGATGATTTGAGACGCCGATGGATCGAAAAAAGGGATGTTTTCCCGTTGTAATGAGGTTGCAAACGCCTGGGTTGCGATAAAAAAGAGGAAGAAGATGCCTACAAAATAATCCCGAAAACCGATGAACCTCATTTTGTAGACATCTTCTAAAGGCATGAAGATNNGATGTTATTCTTTTGTTTCTTAAATCTCAAAAAAATTATATCTTTTCGAACCGTATACACTGAGGTTTTTCTAATGAAAGTGGCGATCATCGACCACATGGTCAACTACGGAGGGGGGAGCCGGGTTCTTCGCAATTTACTCCCCGCCATAAAAAAGATGCGCCCCGAGTGGAAACTTACCTTTTATGCAAACATGGCGGCCATAAAGCGAGATGGACTCCAAGAAGAGCTGTCCCCTTACCTCACAATTAAAGGATTGCGATCTATTACATTGGCCAATCTACCCTTTCTTTCGAAAATCAAAGGGGCCAAAATGGCGCTAACCTATTTTCAAAGAAACTGCCAAAAATTGCTCTCCCCTTTTCCCTATTTTTTCTCTGGATCTTTGCACAAAGAAATCCACGACCTTTCCTCCCACTACGATCTCCTTTTTTGCCCGTGGCCCTATTTGATCCAATGCCCGCAACTCGCTCCTTCCATACCGGTTGTTTCTATTTTTCATGATTTCAACTTCCGCTACTATTTTAACGGACCCACCTTTCATCCGCTTCACCAACAATTCCTCAATCACGAAATCCCCCGCTGGCTTCGCCTTTCAACTCCTGTTGTCTCTACCTATTTTATGAAACGGGAACTCGAAAAGTTCTATCCCGAATTTGGATCAAAAACGGAAGTAATACACCTGTCCGCTCTCGGTGCAGAAACGACGATTGATCCAGTCGAAGCTAAAAAAATCGTCAACTCTTTGGGAATCGCTACCCCCTATTTGCTCTACCCTACTAATACAAGCTGCCATAAAAATATTGGAAATCTCTTAAGTGCTTTTTATCTGCTAGAGAAAAAATACCCCTCTTTAAAACTGATTCTAGCGGGATTTGGAACGGAGGCGGTTAATGGAAAACCTGAGCCGTTCGGCTTGCAGCTCAGCTCAGACAATCGGACGGTAATAGGTCTAGGGTATGTGACAAATAGGCAAATTGACGCATTAATCCAATGTGCAGAGGTCGTGATCTCCACCTCTCTCTATGAAGCGGGCTGCGGTCCTGGCCTCGACGCTTGGAATAAAGGGGTCCCTGTCGCCATGTCGAATATCCCTCCCTTTACCGAGCATATTGAGGTGCAAGGGGTCCGAGCTCAGCTCTTCGATCCCCAATCCCCTTCCGATATCGCCCACAAAATAGAGGCTATTTTAAGCCATCCGGAACAGGCTAAAAAAGAGGCCCTCTACTCGCAGCAAAAATTAGGTGAATATAACTGGAATTGTGTCGCTCAAAAATATATAAGGATTTTTGAAAAGGCTGCTCATGATAAAAATCCCCGTCTATCGACCCTATCTACAGGGAAACGAGAAAAAATACCTCAATGAATGTCTGGATTCAACTTGGATCTCTTCAAAAGGGCGCTTCTTAGAGCAATTCGAAACGCAGTTTCGAAACTTTGTCGGCTCCCCCTTTGCCATTCCCGTCTGCAACGGAACGGTTGCGCTCCACCTATCTCTTTTAGGATTAGGGATTAAATCCGGCGATGAGGTGATTGTCCCCTCTCTCACCTATGTCGCGTCTGTAAATGCGATTCTTTATACAGGAGCCAGTCCTGTCTTCGCCGATTCGCTTCTTACCAGTTGGCAAATGGACCCCGAAGATGTATTAAGGAAAATCACCCCCAAAACGAAGGCCATTTTAGCGGTTCATCTCTACGGACACCCCTGTCATATAGAGGCGCTTAAAACAATTGCCGATAACGCAGGGCTATTTTTAATTGAAGACTGTGCAGAAGCGTTTGGCGCTTACTGCAAAAAGACCCATGTGGGCAATTTCGGGATTGTTTCAACCTATAGTTTTTTCGGCAATAAGACGATCACAACGGGAGAAGGGGGCATGGTAGTTGTCCAAGATCCTTCTTTGTATGATAAACTTTCCGTATTGAAAAATCAGGGTAATGACCCAACTCGCTCCTATTGGCACACAATAATCGGCTACAATTATCGGATGACTAACCTTTGCGCCGCCATTGGTCTTGCGCAAATCGAGCAGGCAGAAACGATCTTGCAAAAGAAGCGGAACCTGGCCAAAAGGTATCAAGAACAGCTCCAGGAGCTTCCTTTACAAATACAGGGAGAAGAGGCCGATTGTACCCACTCCTATTGGATGATTTCTGTCCTTTTACAAAAGGCTAAAGATAGGGAGCCTCTAATCAGACATTTGGCCTCTGTCGGGGTCGAAACCCGCCCCTTTTTCTACCCGATCCACTCATTGCCTATGTATGAACACATAGCATCGGGAAGCTCTTGTAAAGTCGCTGAAGAAATCTCCTCTCGGGGCTTGAATTTACCAAGCTTTCCCGATCTGACCGAATCGGAGATTACCTATATTTGTGAGCATATTAGGAACTATTATGCAGAATCTCGAGAGGGGCTAAACAGTCATATAGGTCTATGCAAACACTAGTACCCGACCATGAAAGTTTTGACCCCTTGGACTGCGTGAAAGCGTCCGAGGTTCAACGATCGGAAAAGAGGGTAGTATCGACTAATACAACCCTTTTTCCGATCGTTGAATCGCAGGTGCTTTCACGCAGTCCAAGGGGTCAAAACTTTCGTGGTCGGGTACTAGTTCTTTTCGGCTGTGGAGGCCATGCTAGAAGCGTGGCCGACATCTATCTCCAAAGATTTCCTGGCAGCTCTATTCTATTCGTTGATAAAAATGGGACTTCGAACGAAAAAATTCTCGGGTTTCCTGTTCAACCCTTCCTCCCGGAGCCAATGGATAACTGCTTTATTGCGATTGGGGATAACGGGAAGAGAAAATCGGTGTGGGAAGCGTTGCGTTCCTCAAAAAAATTGGACCCGATCATAGCCCGAACGGCTCTAGTCAGCCCTTATGCCGAGATCGGCAGAAATGTATTCATTGGCAATTTAGCCCATATCGGTCCAGAGGCGAAAGTTGGTCATAATACCATTGTGAATACAGGCTCCATCATCGAGCACGAAGTGGTCGTTGGGGACCATTGCCATATAGGACCCAAGGCCGTGATTTCAGGCCGCTGCAAGGTGGGTAATCTCGTCTTTCTAGGCGTTGGCGCCACAGTCAAGGACTCTATCCACATCGGATCTAATATTATTATAGGAGCGGGAGCCGTGGTGGTCAAAGATCTGACAGAACCGGGAATTTACGTTGGATGCCCCGCAAAGCTTCTGGGGATTTTAACATCGAGAGCCCCGAGGAACATGGAGAAATAAATTGAGCGATTGCTGTGATACCAATTCTGGACTCTTTCTCTGTGTTCCTCGGTGTTAAATTTTATAGATTACCCTTTTTTCTGGGCGACGATGTAATGGCTTGTCGTCACTAGGCGAAGGCGGTCTGCTTCGACAAACGCTTCACCATCCTGAGTTAAACGATCAAAAAGGGCTTTAAAGTGGGCTGGCAATAACTTCCAACGGACGAGGAAGTTAATCGTTTTAGTCACCCGAGTGAAGAACCGGTCGGCATTTTCAATCAGAGGGGCCTGCAGTCCATCAATGCTGGCGTTTTCGCTCGTAATCACATCAAATCCCACCTTCTTCAAGAGTTCGGTGTATTCTTCTGCAGAATGGGTACCAATCGCTCCAATCAAAGGCTTAATTCTTCTCATCAATTCCACGTGGTGCGGATTTTTGGGATCGTACTCTTTTAAGCTCACCCAATCAAGACAGGCGAATTTTCCCCCTGGCTTTAAAACTCGGTACATATCGACAAATAACTTCTCTAAATTTTTCGAGAGGCTAAACACCTGAATTTGGTAGATGCAATCCAATGAATTGTCTGCAAAAGGGAGGGGAAGATCGTTTAAATCTCCGTACTGAAAGTGGCACTGCTTAGACAGACCATTTCCTGCAGCAAATTGTTTGGCGCTTTCCAATTGACTCGGATCGATATTGATCCCCACTACCGAAGCTCCCGAATAGGTGGCCATATGGTTAGCCACACGCCCTCTGCCGCAACCGATATCCAACACTTTTTTTCCCTTCGCCAGACCTAAATCGCGGCTCATCTTCTCTTCAAAAAGGTTCTGGTTTTGGATAATACTTTTTGTCAGATCGATCGCAGGAGGAATATACATTTTTTCCACATGCCCAATCGCGCAAAGATGGTTAAGAACACCATACCAATCGACCAGTTTTCGTTGAATTTCGCTGTAGTAATTCGTTCCCATTTTTTCGATGAGCTCTTTTTCATTGGCCCAGTCGTAGTCGTAGATTTTGTAAGAATTAACAAACGCCTCAACTTTTTCGGGAGAAAGGGTAAATAGGGTCTTCATCGAACGAGCAATCGTTGCTACTCGGTAGA
>PLXF01000084.1 GCA_003151315.1 Parachlamydiales bacterium | reverse complement strand
GGGGGCTAAAAAGAAAACTACCCACAAAAAATACGAACGCAAAACGTACTTTCCGTGGGGAGCAGGAGGAAATGTAATTTACTTTTCAGACTCGGTGTCTGTTTTTTGCACAGAGGTCTCCGCAGAGGCTGTATCGACTGCGGGAGCGCTCTCTTCAACAGCTGCAGGGGTCACGGCAGGAGCTGAAACGGTGTCGGTTTGCGGCACTTCTGGCGCTACTGCTGCAGGAACTTCTTGCACAACAGGAGAGGGAACAGGAGCTACTTCTTCAACAACTACCGGATCGGCCTCTTTTGTTTGGACCGCTTCTGAGGAAGAAGCACCCTCTTCACACTCGGCATCTGTAGCATTGCAATGCTCAAATTGATCTTGCTGAGGGCCTCTGTGATCAGATGGCGCTTTTTTTTCGCAGGTGCAAGAGGAACCAAATGTCATGATGCTTGCAGCGAAGAGCAACGTCTTGCTCAAAGAATTTATCTTCATGGAAAAACCTCTGTTGTATTGAATAGGTTTAAATTTTCTTTTCTGTAAAACCTGATCTACCCAGATTCTCATCCTGCGAAATTTCCTGCAATCATCAATTTTGAAATAAGCCTCTATTTAACATAAATAATCGCGCCTCAAGACAAAAAACTCTCCCTAGGTCCCCTTTCTAAACACCACTATATCAATCTGTAAGGGAATTTTTCAGAGAAATCTCTATTTTGCCTAATTTTATTAAAAATATTTCTTAACAAATATACCCAACGTGATTCAAAAGNNAACTTTTGAATCACGTTGGGTATAGGTTTATACAAGCATCGAACGGTCTAAAAATCGGTGGCACGGGTTTCGCATATCTCTTTAGTGAGTATCGGAGGATTTTATGAACAACAAAACGTTGCTAAAGAAAATCGCTAAATTAGAGACTATTAATGACCAGTTGGCCGCTGAGATCCAGTACTTAGAGCGTCTAGCCAAATCATTAGGGTTCGCTGAAGGGTTAAAAACCTTAAAGGAAGCCGCATTAGAGATGCTGCAAACTGATCAGCGTAAATCGACTAAGAAAGAAGATGGAGCAAATCCTCCGATGTCCAATTAAATGTTTCCTCCTGGCCGTCGAGGAGTTCTTCGGCGGCCGCTTTCTTCTTCTCTTTGAGGGTTAACATCTTCTCTTCGATCGAGCCCACGATCAGATATCTTTTCGCTAGAACCGTTTTCTTTTGCCCAATGCGATGCGCCCGATCAATCGCCTGCATCTCCACCGCATCGTTCCACCAAGGATCGAAAATCAGGACATGTTCGGCCGCAGTTAAGTTGAGTCCAGCGCCACCGGCCTTAAGGCTTAAGAGGAACACTAAAGATTCTGGGTCTTCTTGGAACTGTTCGACCTGAGCGCCCCGCTCTTCATAGCTCATCGAGCCATCGAGATAGAGCGGATGAAAGTCGGCTAAACAGGTACGGATCAAAGAGAGCATCGAGGTAAATTGGCTATAGATCAGTATCTTCCGATTTTCAGCCACGGCCTCTTCCACATCGCCCCTTAACCGCTCCAATTTAGCCCCCACCACCTCTTTATGGACGAGCCGGGGATCGCAGCAGATTTGTCTCAGGCGTAAAATCGCCTCTAAAATCTCCATCCGATGGGCGGTGGCCCCCTCTAGCTCCACTTTTTTGAGAAGTCCCCCTTTTAACATCGTCTGATATTCTTGATAGACAGCCTCTTGCTCTTCACTCATCTCGATCCACACAGGCTGTTCGATTTTTTCCGGGAGTTCGATCTGCACGTCCTGTTTGCGGCGGCGCAAAAGATAGGGGCGGATCCGCCGTTTTAATAGTTCCGCGGAATCGGCAGCTCCAACTAGGCCTGGCATAAGAAATTGGAATTGGGAGGCGACCTCCGATAACCGATTTTCCATCGGCGTTCCGCTCAAAGCGATCCGAAAGGGGCTTTGCAATTGGAGCGCGGCTGTAGCTGCCTGGGTCTTGCTATTTTTAATCGCTTGAGACTCATCGAGTACCACCACCTCACAAGAAAGGGAGCGCAATAGCTCCTCGTCGTAGCGCAAGATCGCATAGGTGGTCAAAATAAGGGGAAGTTTTTGTAGCTCATGCAGATGGGTCAACCGGTTGGCCCCTGTGTGGAGATAGACAGGGATAGAGGGGAGAAACCGGGCGATCTCTTGCTTCCAATTGTAAAGGAGCGAGGTGGGCATAACGACAAGGATCGGCAAATTTGTCCGGAGCTGGGAAAAAAATGCCAAAACCTGGACAGTTTTTCCGAGCCCCATCTCGTCGGCCAAAAGACCTGAGAACCCCGATTTATAAAGAAAGAAGAGCCAGTCGAGCCCCTTTTGTTGGTAGGGCAGGAGCGTCCCGACGAAACTATTTCCAGGAGGGGTCGAGGGTAAAGAGCCGCTCCAGCCACGGGCTACCTCTTGCAATTTCTCATCCCAATCGATCTTCCCTTTAAGGGTGGGAGCGAGAGAAGAAAAGCGGGATTTGGGAACCTCGATTCGATCAAATTTCCACTCCCCTTCTTGCATAAGGGCGGAGATGGGCTCGCACGCTTTCCGATCAATCAACCCCACCGACTCGCTATCGAGATCGAGCCACAATTTTTGGAGCGAAGAAGAAAGGGGCGCTGTTTTTTGTTCAAAATGGATAGCGCCGCGCACCTCAACTACAGAGCCTGCATCGCGCACTGAGAGGTCGATTCCCGTTTGTCGCAAGACTCTGCGTTTTTTACAATCGATGAGGCGCCAACCAATTTCGAGGAGGAAAAGGAGACTCTCATGCACCCGATCTCCGGGGCAAAAATAGCGGGTCGCCCCCACAATTTTCCGGATAAATCCTGTTTCGAGCAGATCTTTTTCCCACTGCTCTTCAGCCGTTCGCAGGCGCGTGCACCTATTTATGGTAGGGGCCAGATCTTCAAATGCAACGATACCTATATCGGGATAGCGCATCCAGAGATTAGCAAAACAGCCTGTGGCATCTTGAAGAACCAGTTCAGGAAATACCTCGGGCGGTTTTTCCTCTTTCTCCTTCCAAACAACAGGGGGCTCTTCTTCTAAAAACCGTTTTTGCTGCACCCCTTCGAGTAAAGCAGGCCCTTTTAAGAATAATTCGAGCCATTTCCAGGAAAGGGTTGTCGATAGTTCGCTCCAACGCCCCTCGTGAAAAACCCAAGGGGGGCTCCCGGGAAAGGCGATCCCTTGGAGGGGTTTGCTTTCTACTAAAGCGGTAATCGTACTCGAGCGTTCCGAATGGCGCTCCCCTTTCCACAGAATAGGCAGAGGTTGGGGAGAACAAACGACAACTATTTTTTCGAAATAGAGGCGCCCTGTTTTCGCCATTAACCGGATCGCCTCGTTCGTTTGGCGCGCCGCGAGTTCGATCTGGTTAAACGACAACGTATCGGCGCCTCTTGAAGCGTTTGGAGAACGAAGGTGAATTTTAGTTAAAAAGGACAGAGCCTCCCGATCGGCTTCTTGCGCTAATTGTTTTAGTGTATCGAGATACAAAACCCGGCGGCTCCCCTTTTCCTCCAAACGGACAAGAAGAGTGTTGGCCTCTTTCCATTCAATCCGATAAACTAGCTGTGACAAGGATGCCTCTTATGTTTTGGGACCAATTTTCCGATGGGGAAAAAGCGGAAGCTGCCTGGGACGGTAAAGCCCGGGAGCTTGGCGCCTCCCACCCCCTTAAAATTCTTCGGACCCTTCCCCAAATGCCCGGCATCGCCGAGGGGGCCATCAAACGCAAAGGACTTTTTTATCTCCTGCGCCACGCCAACGGTCTGTTTTGGCGCTATTTTTTTCGGCAGCCGCTTTGTTACACGCTTCGCCTTTTCCGGTCTTATCTGAGAGGCAAATCCTATGTGCGAGACGGCGACTTCTTCCTCTACAGCTTTTCCTCTCTCGCCCAATTCACCGAAAAGTTGCGCGATCCTAATTCTCTGTTCGTCCTCGGATTTTCCTATTGCCATAAGCCGTTTGAATGTCCCTCGGGGCGTTTCACCGACCAGTGCATTAAAGATCCGGAGCACCCTGTCTGCCGCCAATGCTTCATCGGCAAATGTGCACATGCAGCCCCCCCCTCAGCTAAGCTTCTTTGGATCCCCACTATCCACTACATTGGGGAACAAATGTTTGTCCTCAAAGAGGCCCATCCCGATAAAAAAATCGTGTTCCTAATCACCGCCTGCGAAATGTCGCTCGAGATGTTCGGCGATTGGGGCTACATGGCGGAGCTCGAAGGGATCGGCGTGCGCCTCGATGGGAGAATTTGCAACACGATGCGGGCCTTTGAATTGTCGGAAAAAGGGGTTAAACCAGGACTTACTGTCGTTCTCGATGAGACCCAAAAACGGATGTTGGAAATCCTTAAGCTTGCGCGCTCACGGGGTGCGCAGTATACCGCGCCCGGTTAGGTTTTGTGAATTTTGGTGGTCTCAGAGTGGTCCAGGTTTCGACGATCGTGAGGAATGCTGTATTGCAGCAATACAGCCGACGAAGGATCGTTGAAAGATGGGCCGCTATGATGGCCGCAAAAATTCACAAAACCTAACCGGGCGCGGTATATACTGTGTCCAGTTGAAAGTNNGGACACAGTATAGATTTTTTCCACGCCTGCTTTTCTTTATAATCCCATTTGCGAAACGGCTTGGAGCTCCCCTCTTCCCGAAAAGGACGAACCCGCCCTCCACAACAAGAGTCCTGGCAACACCCTTTTTTCTCCTGCAAACACTGAGGACAAGAGATAAATAGCTCATTGCAATCCATATTGGCGCAGTTGTAATAGACGTCGCTTACCGTTTGGCAATGGCGGCAAGCCCCAATGGTCCCGGCATCTTCCGATAAGGGAACAACCAATCGGTCATCAAACACAAAAAGCTTCCCTTTCCATTGCTCAGAGCCCTCTTCTAATCCATACTGAATTACGCCGCCATCGAGCTGGTAAACCTGATCAAACCCCTCTTTTTTCAAAAGGGCCGAGTAATATTCGCAGCGAATGCCCCCTGTGCAGTACATCATCACGCGGGTCTCTTTCGGAGGCCTCTCTTCTTTTAATTTTTGCGCGTNNGCGTAAGCCGGAAATTCGCGGAACGTCTCAAAGGGAGGCAGTTCAGCCCCCTCAAAATGGCCCACTTCCCATTCGTAGTCGTTGCGCACATCGATCACAACGGTCTTGTCGTCTTTTTCTTGCAGCATCTGCTTCCAAACAGCCGGAGGGACATGCTCCCCGGTTTGGGAAAGATCAACCTCGCAGCCAATGGCAACGAGCTGTTTCCGATATTTAATGGTCGCCTTGAAAAACGCGTGCTCAGAGGCTGGATGAATTTTAAACTGGATCGAAGCAAAACGGGGGTCGCTCCGCATCCACTCTATATATTCCTCGGCATGGGCTTTTAAAGCGCTCATCTGCGCATTGATCCCCTGCTCAGAGATATAGAGGCGCCCTAACATGTCTCTCTCTTGGAAAAACATTTTTTGACGAGCAATCTCCCTCTGAGGATTCTCTAGGGGGGAGAGCCAGTAGTAAGCAATGACAGAATGCGTTGACATAAGAACAGAAATGGTAGCGCAGAGAGCCGCTTATCGTAAAGAACATAGTCTCGACTTTGCAACTTTTTTAGCC
>PLXF01000009.1 GCA_003151315.1 Parachlamydiales bacterium | reverse complement strand
AAAAACGAAGAAATTCAGCATTTTTTGCCGCGTTTTGCGGCCTCTCTAGCTTTCTGTGGTTTAATGACTTGCACTAGGTTCTCCCTATCTGAATAGTTATAAAAAACCGGAAAATACTTTTTTGGCGGGGCCGATTAAACATAAGTTTTTCAAACCCTTGTCCTCAAAAGAAACCCGTAATTCACCCCCCGCAAAGCGGGTTGTTATGGGGCTCGGCAAATCAAACAAATGGGCCGCTGCAACACTCACCGCTACAGCTCCTGTGCCACAGGCGAGCGTCTCTCCTTCTACACCCCGCTCAAATGTGCGGACAGCAATCGCGCCATCTGCCATAAGAGAGGCAAAGTTGACGTTGGCGCCTCTAGGCCCCAATGCGGGATGACGGCGAAGTTGAGGGGCCTCTATATCGAGATTGACCGCGGCGGCATCTCTGACGAAACGGATCAGATGGGGAACTCCCGTATCGATCGAATGGACCGTCACCGTTTCCCCCTTCACATGTAAGGGAAGGTTGAGACAAAGGTCACGGGGCTCCCCCATCTCCACTCCGATATCTCCTTCAATGTAAAAGGCTTTTACAAGGCGATCGTGCACTTCGAGAGTTATTTTAGAATGCTCCAACCCTAAATCGGCGATAAAACGGGCCAGACAACGGATGCCGTTGCCGCAACTTTCGGCCTCGGAACCGTCAGAGTTAAAGATTCTCATGCGGAAATCGGCAGTGGATTGGGGCTTTTGGAGCAAAATTACCCCGTCTGCCCCAACGCCGAATTTGCGGTGGCAAAGGGATTTGACACAGCTTACATCGAATAGAGAGGTGCGGTCATCGATCAGAATAAAATCGTTTCCGGTCCCCTCATATTTGGAAAAAGGGATCATACGAGATAAGTTTCGACCTCTTTCATCGAACTGACCACTTTATCCAAAAGGCCGAATTCGAGCGCCTCTTGCGAGCTCATCCAATTATCCCGATCGATCGCTTTTTCAATCGCTTTGAGATCTTTTNNTTTCCCGTCGCTTCTGCGTAGATTTCCACAATCATCGCCCGAGTCTTCAACATCTCTTTCGCTTGGATATCGAGATCGGTCGCTTGGCCGCGGATCACGCCGCCGATGAGCGGTTGGTGGATCATAATGCGGGCATTGGGCGTTGCAAGCCTTTTCCCTTTTCCGGAAGAGAGGCTGAGAAGCGATCCCATAGAAGCTGCGAGGCCTGTTACTAGCGTCACGACGGGAGAGGAGATCATCTTGATCTGATCCCAAATCGCAAAACCAGAATCGACCGAACCGCCGGGAGAATTGATCACAAAGAGGATCGGCTTACCCGGATTTTGGTGCTCGAGATACCACAACTTGCGGATGATGTCTTTAGCCGTATCGGAATCGACGCCGTCGGAGAGGAAAATCCTCCGTTTGTCGAGTAGAATCTGGTCGATTTTATCGCTCAAATATTTAGGGAGAGATTTGTCTGTATGTTCGGTCTGGGGCATAGTGGACTCCTTTTTTTTCTTATATTAATCGATGACGAGTTCTGGGTACAGGGGGAATCTTTGCAAAATTTCTGTAACCCTTTTTTGAGCTCGATGCAGGACGCTTGGGTTCACTTGCACCTTAGCCCGCGAGGGTTTTCCCGTTTTTTCGTCTATCTCGGGCTTTGCCTCTTTCAATAAATCATATACAATCGAGGCGATCTCTCTCATTTCTGTTGGAGTCATCCCTAAAGTGGTGGTTGCTGGAGTCCCCATCCGGACGCCCGAGGTATACCAGGCCCCTTGCGTGTCTCCGGGGATCATATTGCGATTTACCGTTAAGAGAGCCTCTCTCAAGACCGTTTCCGCCTGACGCCCCGTTAACCCAAAGGTCGAAGCCACGTCGAATACGAGGAGGTGGTTATCGGTGCCTCCCGTTAATACACGAACCCCTTTTTCTAAAAGAGCACCAGCCAGAGCCTGAGCATTTTCAACAATTCGTCTCGCATAGTCGCAAAATGCAGGGGTAGAGGCCTCTTGAAACGCGACCGCCTTAGCAGCCATCACGTGGGGCAACGGCCCTCCTAAGACAAGGGGACAGCCTTTGTTGACCGCATCTTTGAACTCCTCCGTGCAAAGGATAAGGCCTCCTCGGGGTCCGCGGAGCGTCTTGTGGGTCGTCGAGGTGACAATATGGGCATAAGGGACCGGATTATAGACTCCCGTCATCGCCTTTCCGGCGACAAGTCCCGCAAAGTGGGCCATATCGACCAGAAGAACGGCACCCGCCTCATCGGCAATTTCCCTCATCTTGGCAAAATCGATGAGGCGCGAATAGGCCGAATAGCCCGCGACCAAAATTAGGGGCCGCTCTCTTAAAGCCATCTGCCGAATCGATTCATAATCGAGAAGTCCCGTCTCAAAATCCACATCGTAGCTCACCGCTTGCATCATCTTGGACGAAACATTGTGCCGAAAACCGTGGGTTAAATGGCCGCCAGAGCCTAGCCCAAGCCCCATGATTTTTTGATTCACTAAGAGTTTTCTAATTTTTTCGTACTCTTCTGGCGTCAATTCATCCACATTTTTTTTACCCAGAGCTTCCACCTCTTTTGTCTGGACTTTTTGTATAATGATGGCCCAGAAAGCGACCAGATTCGCATCGGCGCCCGAGTGGGGCTGCACATAGGCGTGATCGGCGCCAAATATTTTTTTGGCTAAATGAACGGCAATCCCCTCGACCGTATCGACATTTTCACATCCGGCATAAAAACGGTGAGCCACGTAACCTTCGCTATACTTGTCGGTCAGGAGATTCCCCATGGCCAATTGGACAGGAAGGGAGGAAAAATTCTCTGAGGCGATGAGTTTCAGGTGAGATCTTTGGTCTTTCAATTCGCGCACAATCGTATCGGCGATTTGGGGAAACGCGCCCTGGACCGCATCGAGAGACGCCATGTAGGCGATCGCCGCGGAAGTTTGCCCCTCATGAGGCACTTTCGATAGATAATTTTTTAAGTAAGACATCGGGGTCCCTTTTCGTTCAATTATGGGGGAATTGTCTATGACTGCCATATTTTCCTCAACCTGTATGGAATTTTTTTACTTTTAAATATAATGAATGAATAATTCTCCTTGAAGATTTTCTGGAAAAAAAGATAAAGTGTTCGTAAGTTTTCTCCAAAGGTATACCCCCATGTATCAAGCTCTCAAAATCGTACTCGATATTCAAGAATTCGATATGAAGATGATCCGCCTTATGCGCCTAAAAAAAGAGCGCCTGAAGGAGCTCACCCATATCGATTCTCTACGCCAGGAACTTTTAAAACAACAGGCGGATAAAAAAGAAGAGATCTCAGATCTGAGCCGCTCCATCGCTGCCCAGGAAATCAAGATCCACGAGATCAAAGAGAAGATCAAAAAACTCGAAACGAAACAGAGCACCGTCAAAAAAGTCGACGAATTCAATGCCCTGACGCATGAGATGACCTCCGCTGAGCGGGAAAAGATCGCTACCGAGCATATCGCAAGCGACATGATCGACAAGCGCAATCTCGAGGAAGAGATCTTAGGAAAAATCAAAGAGTCGCTGGCGCAATCGGAAGAGAGCAGCCGCGCTTTAGAGGAAGAGATCAAAGAGAGCATCCGGATGATCAACCGAGAAGGGAGCGACCTGAAGGTTTCCCGAGACGAGTTGGCTAAGACGGCCGATACAGAAGTGCTCCGGATCTACCAGCGCCTCTTAAACAACAAAAAAGATCGCGTCGTCGTGCCGATTGAAAACCGCAATTGCAGCGGTTGCCATATCGCCCTGACTGCCCAGCACGAAAACCTGGTGCGCAAGGGAGAAAGGCTCGTCTTCTGCGAACATTGCTCGAGGATCCACTACTGGCAAGAGAGCGAAGAGATCGAAGGAACAGCTGTGGCTACGAAGCGTCGCCGCCGCAGAGCTGCCAACGTATAGTTTTTACTGGGAAGGTAAACCGTCGCTGCTCGCCTGTATAAGGTGAGGAGAGGAAAGTCTGGACTTCACAGGAATGGATACCAGGTAATGACTGGGGGCCGCAAGGCTACGGAAAGTGTAACAGAAAACACCTCGCTCGAATTTGCCTTTTAGAGGAGCAATCCTTTCGGAGGCAAAATCGGGACAGACTGAAAACGTCGACATTGAGTGCCGACCGCACCTGAGGAGACTCAGGGCGTTATAAACCCTATCCGAAGCAAGGCCGAATATGGGCGCGTATTCCACGCTATGCCCTAAGCTGGCTGCTCGAGAAGCCTGGCGACAGGTTTCCTAGAGGAATGACGGCATCCCCCCTCTCGCAAGAGAGAGGAGACGAAACAGAATCCGGCTTATCGCCTTCCCAGTATTTTTTTTAGCAGTTGCTTATTGTGCTTTAAGAAGCGCTTTATATTTTTCTTTGAGCGGAGTACATTCTTCGTTGTAGCCTTGAGTAAGAAGAGCTCTCATTCTGCCCTCATTTTCTGAGCTTGTTGTAAGATCGAGATGATCACCTATCCCCGCCTGTTTATACGCCTTAACATATTCCAAAAACTTTGCAGGATCAACCGCTTCCGCGGCTCGACTCAGCTCCTGAAGGGCGTCGCGATACCTGTTTGCCACTTTCGAGAACTCCCCGATTATATTGTGAAATTCTTGGGGTAAAAAACTATCTAAAGTCCATAAATCTGGACGATCCATAAAACTGACAAGTTCCATATGAAACAACCAACCCTTAATTAACTTAAATAATTCCTTACGCTCCTCGGGGGTTTTGTAAATTAACTCCAAATTTTCCAGGCCGTATTTTTCAGTAAGCTTTGTAAGAGAGACGTTTTTTTGTGTGGCAATCCGTGCTCTAATTGCAGCACAGATTGCAGGATCTTCAAAGTTTTTATAGGTTACTGCATAATAAATAAAACCACCTGCAAGGGCTAGAGACCCCGAAGCGATTACAACAAGAGCCGCCCAGGTAAAGGGGGACGTGGCCGCTCCAATTACCATAAGACCGACGCTTGATGCCGCAAACACAAAGCCAAGCGCCGCAAAAATCGAACAGGCAATTTTCGTTATCACGGCCCGATGGCGGTCACGAAATCCTCGCGCAGAAAAATCGTCCCGTAGCCGCGCTTCCGAAAACGTAAGAATTTGATTTACAGAAGTAGTCATAAGCCATTTTTATGTGAAAAGCAACGATTTTTAAATAAAAAATACAAAAAAGTATCAATTAAATCAATAAAACTAATTATTTAAAAATTAACAGTTTACATCACGCTGCGCTCAACATGCAATAAAATATTTTATTTTGCGCGCGGGTGAGTCTTATCGTACACTTCCCGTTTTAACTTGGGCGATACGTGAGTGTAGATGGTAGTCGTAGCCAGCGATGTGTGGCCGAGGAGCATCTGGATCGTTTTTAGATCCATCCCCTTTTCTAACCAATGGGTGGCAATTGTGTGGCGAATCGTATGAGGGGTAATCCGCTCCGACAAACCGCTCGCCTTGAGATAGGCGGCGAAATTGCGGTCAATCGATCGGGGCGTTAGCCTCTTTCCCCACTTATTGAGGAAAATCGCTTTTTCTCCAGGCACCTCAGTTCTTTCGGGGTGATTGAGGTAGTCGCAAATCCATTTGGCGGCCGTTTCGGTGATCGGCGATTGCCGCTGCTTCTTCCCCTTCCCGAAAACGGACAAAATCCGATTCCTTTGATCAAAATCGCGTCGATTGAGTCCCGACACTTCACTGAGGCGCAATCCGGAACTGTAAAAAAGTTCCATGATCGCCCGATCTCTGAGCCCGAAAGGAGAAGATAGATCGGGTTGGTTGAATAGGTGCTGCACCTGCTCATAAGCGATCGACACAGGGAGCTTTTTCTCTTTTTTGGGGCTATCGATCTCCTCCATGGGGTTGTCGGCGACGATTTTTTCCCGCATGGCGTATTTGTATAGGCTGCGCAGCGCGGAAAGGCGGCGCAAGACGGTCCTCGAGCTTGCCTTCTCTTCATAGAGATGGGACAAATAGCGGCGGATTTGTCTTTTGGAAACTTCGCCCATTAAGAGCTTTCCCTCGCCAGCGACTGCGGGTTGGATCGGAGGAGAAACCCTTTTCCCATGCAGCTCCTCTTCGGTGAAGGTGAGAAAAGAATTTAAATCGATGCTATAGCCCCTTAGGGTGTGCTCCGAAACCCCCTTAGCGACCCCCAAATGGTGCAAAAAACGGCACGCAACCTGAAAAAAATCCATGCAATTTCCCCTACCTTTATGCTATCATACTTGTCTATGATTACCTTAACAAATATCTCCAAGCGGGTAGGCACCCGCACCCTCTTTGAAAACGTCACCTTCACCTTCAACAATGGGTGCCGCTACGGCCTTACCGGTCCGAACGGATCGGGCAAATCAACCCTCTTGAAGATTATCATGGGTGTTGAGCCCGCGACAACCGGGATCGTCGCCCTTCCTAAAAA
>PLXF01000187.1 GCA_003151315.1 Parachlamydiales bacterium | reverse complement strand
GGTAGACCTGCATCGAGTCGGCCGACACGATCTCTCCTCCAATTGCTTTGGAGAGAGATAAAGAAAGTTGAGTTTTCCCGACCGCTGTGGGTCCAGCAATGACAATAACCCGTTTTTTTTCCCCCTCATCGGGGAGATGCTTTTTTTGGGGGAGAGGCTGACGGAAAAGGAGAGCCTGTTTCACTCAAGCCCCGTACTGCAAAGCTTCCTTCTCATTCGCGAAGATATGAAGGATTTTGTCGAGGCCGGCGAGTCGGACGATCTCCTGGACCGATTCGGAGACGGAAAAGATCGCAAATAGCCCTTTTTCCGCCTTCACTTTTTTCAGTGCGGATAAAAGGACCCGCATACCAGAGCTGCTAAGGTAGTCGACTCGAGTGAAATCGAGCAAAAGGTGGTGGTGGTGTTCGTCGATCATTTGATTAATTTTACGCTCTAGAAGAGCCGAAGAGGCGGCATCGATACGCCCTTCTATGCGCAAAATAATTTTGTGTCCAAGTTCTTCTACGACGATATGCAATCCCAAGCTCATCGAGCCCCCTTTTTTTACTGAATAATTTCGAGATGGATGCGGCGGCCCAAGCGAGCGCCAATCGTCATCGCTAAGGTGCGCAGAGAGCGGATCACATTCCCTTTTCGGCCGACGACTTTGCCTATATCTTCGGGAGCCACCCGGATTTCAATAAGAAGACCGCTTTGCCCTTCCATAGACCGAATATCCACGAGATCGGGTTGATTGACCATATTTTTAATTAAATAACCGACAAATTCTTCCATAGCTAACCCATAATTAGTCGCCCCTTAGAATACGTCAGCGAAAGTTTGTGCACAAGGGGAATTGAACTCGACTTTGCAATTTTTTTAGCCCGATTGCCTTGGCCTTATGCTCTCGGAAGTTTGGCCTTTGGCCAAACTAGTCGATTTATTTAACCAGGAAGGAGTTTTTAAACGCCTCAGAAGACAAATATGCAGAGGCAATCGGGTTAAAAAAGTTGCAAAGTCAATTGAAAAGAAGGGGTTCCTCGCTCCGCAAATGGGCAGGCAGTTCGACAAGGCTCCGCGTAGATAGAGGAAACTCTACCGGGTAGAGGGCGAAGCGAAGACCTATACTACAATCGGCCAAGAACTTNNCTAGGGTACTTTGACGCTGCTGAAAATTTCAAGTTCTTGGCCGATTGTAGTATAATAGCCATAATTTTTTACGCTGTTTTCTCGTCTTCTCGATGTATTGGGGACGCGCTTTCTAAGCTGGGGAGGGGAGCTTTGAAAACCATATAGATTTCAGACAAGTCTCTTCCAGTCGTCGATTCGATTCCTTCGTTGCGAATAAATCTTTGAAAAGCAACGTCGTTACATTTTTTGATCGCAGCGAGAAGCTCCTTGGTATCGTTAAGGGCGAGGTGGCTGTCAATTCTGTATTTTATAGAAGCTGCCAACATTATGATGGGAAGCGTTATTAACAAAGATTTCGATTCCGCGTAGTTCACGGTAACCAATAAACTGAACACCATAACCATCCTAGCTCGATCGAACCTTGTTTGGTACTGGAGAACGCTCACTTCATAGAGCTGGATCATACGTTCCACCTCAGTTTTGTTGAGAGGGTTGAATCCAATGAATCCAAGGGGATCTCCCATCGAGTTGCCGATAAATTTCAGCGATTGCCCTGTGCTTTTTGCTGTTCTTTCATGCTCAAATTTGTTTGCATGCTCAAATCTGTTTGTTGCTGTTTCTGATCGGGTTACCGTAGCCATAAATTTTTTACTCCTTAAAGTTAGCTATCATCCGTATGGTTAAGATTTTTTTCAATTTTTATTAATTTCTCGAGATTCGGTCGAAGAGCGATTTGTTGAAAAAAACAGTTTGATTTGCCGATATTCGCTGAATTTCGGCTATTTTGGCCCCAATAAGCACATAAATGGGTAAAACTCTTCCCTGAAAAGAAGAGATGAAGTAAACTTCTCCATGCATTCTCTTTTTCTATCAAAAGGCTTTGACTATGAATTTATCATCAGACCCCTCTCCTTCAGACATCGATTCGGGACCCGAAATAGAACCTCGGGTCAAAGCTGAGGATGGAAAACCTAAACATGACGATCTCTATCTGCAGTTTATGGAAAAGCTGAACGCTTTTCCGACTCCTGAAGAGAAGATCGCTTACGGGCTGCAGTTTATGCGCTCATCGATCTCGCAGGAGGGGAGCCCCCGTTTCCGCGAGTTCTGGGAAGCTCGTAAAGAGATTCTCGTCTGCTTTAAGGATAACATCAATCCAGCGATCCGCTCTAAACTGTGGAACGAATATGTGGAACTCACCGTAGAAGCGCGCCGCCTCAAGGAAATTCTTGAAGAGCAGAGCGCCTTTGCGATGGAACAGATCGATTTGGCCATCAGCGCGATGGAAAACGATCTTAAAAATATCGGACAGATCTTAGAGCAGTCTCGCGAGATCCAGTTTCCAGAAAATTGCCAAACGATCCGGCAAAAAAGTCAGACATACAACAAGATCCAGCAGGAGCTGAACCTCCTCAACACTTTGGCTAGCCGCCTCAATGGCCTGCGTAAAGAAATTTTGAAAACTGAAATGCGGATGCGTTTCAAGACGAAATTCTTTAAGCGCCTTTCGGAACTTGGCGACCATATTTTCCCGAAAAGAAAAGAGCTTATCGAATCGATCAGCGCCGAATTTGAAAAAGATGTTGAAGCCTTTACGGCCAAACATTTCAAAGGAGGAGAGGTTGTCGGAGCTCCTTATTACGCTTTGCGAGAAGAGATCAAAGCGCTTCAAGGGATGTCAAAGGTATTGACGCTGAGCAGCGGCGCTTTTAGCCGAACTCGCCTGAAGTTGAGCGATTGCTGGGACCAAGTGAAGGTTCTGGAAAAAGAGCACAAGAAAGAGGTAAACCTTAAGAGACAAGCCTCTTCTGAGAAAAAAGATCAGTTCATCGCCCAGATTCAAGAATTGGCGACTAAATCTTCAGAGATGACTCTTAAAGATCTCGATGTACAAATTGATGAGATCTCGAGAGAGATGCGCTCAGTGGATCTGCAACGGGAAGATGTCCGCTTTTTACGCGAAGAGCTCAATCGCCTCCGCGAGCCATTCTTAGCAGCGCAAGAGCAAAAAGTGCGCGAGCTAGAAGAAGCTGGAAAAGAGAAAGTCCGACTCAAGCGCGAGCAAGTTGTCAAAGTGAAAGAGCAGATCGCTCACCTCATTCGAGAGGGCGCTCGTCTCGACATAGAGGAGCTAAACACCTCTTTTGCCAACCTTAAGGAAGAACTCGAGCTACTCGATGTTTCGAAAATGGAAAAACAGCAGATTGAACGTTCGCTCCGCCCTCTGAAAAACTTGGTGGCAGACCGAAAAGAAAACAGTCTCCTCCACTTGAGCGACGACCAGCGGCAAAACCTGGAAAATCTCCGCACAGTTCTTCAGCAAAAGAAAGAACGGCGTCAGGAGATCAAAGAGCAACTCGAAATTTACCGCAAAGCGCTCGGAAGCTCGGGACTCGATTTCGAAAAAGGGATGATGTACCGCGAGTTAGCCGACCAAGAGCGAGAGCAATTGGATAAGGCAAACGCCGGCATCGAAGAGGTCGAAAGAAAGATCTCCGAATTCGAACTGTAATCGATCGATTTTCCGGGTGAGATAAAAAATCGCAGAGCCAATAACTCTGCGATTTTTTTTTATGTATTAATTTTGTGAGAAGGAAACCCAGGACAGGATAAGTAGGATTAATAATTATTCTTATCTTGGATGTCTTGGTGCTTTGCGATCATTTTTCATTGAGGAATGTTCATTTATCCTTTTTTTCTCTGTGTGCTTTGTGCTCTCTGTGGTTAAAAAGAGTAATTCAACAGCTTGTGTATAAAAGACTTGCAAACAACTTTGAACCACAGAGAGCGCGGAGAACACA
>PLXF01000098.1 GCA_003151315.1 Parachlamydiales bacterium | reverse complement strand
AAGCTCGCGGCCTATATTGGCAAAACCGAGAAGCATAAAAAGATACTACTTGCCGCCTGCGATCTACAAAGACCTGCGGCGATTTTACAATTACGAAAGCTGGGCGAATTACTAAACGTCCCGGTCTTTTCGGTGGAAGGGGAGACCAATCCACTGAAAGTGGCCAAAAAAGCGCTAGAACAAGCGCAAGCCGAACAGTTCGATGTGTTGATTGTCGACACAGCAGGTCGTCTCCACATGGACGAAGAGTTGATGGTCGAGTTGGAGCAGATGAAAACGCTCCTCGCTCCTCGCGAAATCCTCTTTGTCGCTAACGCCTCTGTTGGACAAGACGCCGTTCGGACGGCGGAGCAGTTTAATCAGCGGGTCCAAGTGACCGGCACTATTTTGACGATGCTCGATGGAAATGCCCGAGCAGGCGCTGCGATTTCGATCCGCGAGGTGACGAAAAAGCCGCTCAAGTTTGAGGGGATAGGGGAGAAGATAGACGATCTCCAAGTATTTAACCCCCGCTCGATGGCCGACCGCATATTGGGCATGGGCGATATCGTCAACCTAGTGAAAAAAGCGCAGGAAAATTTCGACGAGGCCGAAAGTGCCAAACTCGAAGAAAAGTTAAAAAAAGCCTCCTTCACCTACGAAGATTATCTTCGGCAGATGGGGATGGTGAAGAAGATGGGATCCTTCAAGAGCCTCTTGAAGATGATACCCGGATTCTCATCGATGGAAGGGTTCGAATTTTCCGATAAAGAGTTCGGGAAGCTCGAAGCGATGATCCTGTCCATGACGCTTGGAGAACGGCAAGAGAAAGACGATCTTTCAGTAGGCCGGCGCAAGCGGATTGCCAAGGGGAGCGGCGTTTTAATCGATGATGTAAATCGAATGGTAAAAGGCTTTAAACGGGTGAAACAGCTCTTTAAATCGATGCCAAATATGAAAGCTCAAGCTTCCAAGATGGGGCTGGGCGATATCAAAAAGCAAATGAAAGAAGGTTTTAACAAATGGCGTTAATAATTCGCATGAGAAAGCAAGGGGCCAACCGTCGGCAGACATTCCGCCTGGTTGTGACCGATGTCCGAAATCCCCGCGATGGAAAATACTTGGAGAAGCTCGGTTGGTACAACCCTTCCGTTTCCAATGAAAAAAATCTTTTGATCGACGTGCCAAGACTCCAATTCTGGATTGATAATGGCGCAATGGTGAGCGACCGAGTGAAATCTCTGGTTGAGCGCTTTGCTCCTGAAGTCGTTCAGCAAATGAGTGCAAAAAAAGTGGCTAAGGTCGCGAAAAAGAGAGAAAAGCGCAAGCAGAAGTAGGCCGGATGGAGATCGATATCCTCTCCCTCTTTCCCGAATATTTCCGGGGACCGTTCGATGTAAGTATGGTCCAAAGAGCTCGTGAGGCAGGTCTTCTCGATATCCGGTTAACCGATATTCGTGATTTTTCTGAGAACAAGCACCGGCGGGTCGATGATCGACCATTTGGAGGGGGGCCAGGAATGGTCCTCTGTCCAGGACCTGTAGCCCAGGCGATTCGGAGTTCGAGAAGGAAAGGGAGATCTCGAGTTATCTACCTGTCGCCCCAAGGCAGTCCGCTTACGGCAGCTAAATGCCAAGAGCTGGCAAAAGAGGAGCATTTAATTCTCCTCTTCGGCCACTACGAAGGGGTCGATGAGCGGGTATTGGAGAGCGATATCGATGAAGAGATTAGCATAGGAGACTATGTGCTGACCTCTGGCTGCGCTGCAGCAATTGTCCTCGTGGACTCGGTGATCCGGTTTATACCGGGCGTCCTGGGCCACCCCGATGCGGCTCAGGAAGATTCGTTTCAGGACGGGATTTTCGATGCGCCCCATTATACGAGGCCCGAAGTTTTTGAGGGGAGGCTAGTGCCTCCAGTCCTCTTAGCAGGAAACCATGCGGAAATACGAAAATGGCGCCGCAGCCAAGCATTAGAAAAAACACACCGGGTAAGACCCGATTTGATGAGAAATAAGGAGAAAATCAGTGAGCCGCTCTCCCTTAATTGTTGAAGTTGAATCCAAACACATGAAGAAAAAAGTTCCCCTATTTAACATTGGGGACACCGTCCGTGTCCAGACTCGCATTGTCGAGGGGGAAAAAGAGCGGATCCAGGCCTTTACAGGCACAGTAGTAGCTAAAAAAGGCTGCGGCATTTCCGAAACTTTCACTGTTTACCGAACAGCTTACGGCTCTAGCATGGAGCGCGTATTCATGCTCCATAGCCCACGAGTTGCTGACGTTGAAGTAATGAGAGCTGGTAAAGTGCGCCGTGCTAAGTTGTACTACATCCGTGGTCTGTCTGGAAAAGCGACAAAGATCCGCGAACAGTATGTAGGATCTACAGCTGCAGCAGCTCGGCCCGCTGAAGAAGTTGTCGCCGTTGCCGCAACTGACAATCAGTAATTCTAAGTTGTCCTAAAACCGGTCCCCATCGGTTTTAGGATAAATTCTAATGCCCTTATCCTTAGTTACTTTGCATGAAAAAAGCTGAGATTTCTCGGTTGAAAAAGCTTTTGTTCTACGAAGAAAAAGCTCGACTGCAAGGGTTTCAACAAATTGCAGGAGTAGATGAAGTGGGGCGCGGGCCTTTAGCAGGTCCTGTTGTTGCAGCCTGCTGTATTCTTCCTGCCAACTACCTCTTAGAAAATCTCAATGACAGTAAACAAGCATCTGTAATTGAACGGGAGCGCCTTTACACTGCCCTATCGACCGATCCAAAGATCCAATATGGGGTTGGAGTTGTCGAGGTGGTAGAGATAGATCGCATTAATATTTTACAGGCCTCTCTTTTCGCCATGCAAAAAGCGGTCTCCTCTTTATCCCAACCTCCCGATTATCTCCTTGTCGATGGAAATAGACTGCCGAAAACCGATATTCCAGGGGAAGCGGTGATCGGCGGCGATGGGAAATCGCTCTCTATTGCCGCCGCGTCCATTATAGCTAAAGTGACCCGAGACCGAATGTTGGAACGGCTGGATGAGGAGTATCCTCTGTATGGCTTTAAGAAGCATAAAGGATATGCAACACCCGAGCATTTGCGCGCGATCAGTCTTTACGGTCCTTGTGCGATCCATCGCACCACCTTCGAGCCGATTAAAAGTTTTTGTAACTATTCAGACACCCCTAGTACCCGACCATGAAAGTTTT
>PLXF01000165.1 GCA_003151315.1 Parachlamydiales bacterium | reverse complement strand
GTCTGTAGCAGAGAATAGCTTTTGCGCAACTCGAGCAGCCCATCCGAGAGCGATCCGTCAATGAGGGTATGGAGATCCTGTTTCCCTTTTTTATAGACCCATTCGGCCAGACAAAAAGGGGAGAGGAGCGCGCTATTTTTCATCCGATTCGACATCACCGAAATTAAGCCGAGTCCTGGCGTGAAAATTTTTAAGATCTTTTTTTGTCCCAAATAGGGGATTGCCTGAAGTAAAATCCCTGCCGTTTTTTCTTCGGTCACTGGAGCAGCCCCTTTTTGGGCATAAGGCGGGGCCCAAACACGTTTACGCACAGGCCGGAAATCACTAAAAATCCCGCATAGATTTTCCAAGGGTAGAGGGGTTCCTGGAAAACGAGGGCAGAGCTGGCCATCCCCACAATCGGGACTAAAAGAGAAAACGGGGTGATGGTGAAGAGAGGATAGTAGCGTAAAAGCCAATTCCATCCTCCAAATGCAAAAAGGGTTGCTAAATAGGCGGTATAAAGGGACGCGCCGATTGAGGGCCAAGAGAGGTTTAGCAGAGTAGTGAAGATCTCGTGAGGTCCGTCGATCGCCATAGAGAGGGCGAGAAGAGGGGGCCAGGCAAAAAGGCTGCCCCAGACAACAAGCCCGAGCGCGTCGATGGAGCCGGTTTTTTTGGAGATGATGCTGCCCGAACCCCAACAAAAAGCGGCGCACAGGATTAGGGCAAGGCCTGAAAAGGAGATCACTCCCGATAGATGAATGCCGATAAAGGCGATCCCCGAAAAAGAGAGAAGCGCCCCGAACACATGCCACCGGTGCAATTTTTCTCCTAAGAAAAGAATCGCGAGAAGGATGGTAAAAAACACCTGAGATTGGAGTAAGAGAGAGGTGAGTCCCGCGGACATGCCTGTTTGCATACCCATGAAGAGTAAGGTGAATTGGACGGCGAAGGTGGTCAGGCCGTAGAAGGCGACCATTTTAATCGAGGTTTTGGGGAACGGGACAAAAAAAACGGCAGGTACGCTCGACAAAAAGAAGCGAAGGCAACAGAGCAGCCAAGGAGAAAGCTCTTGCAAGCTCACCTTGATCATAACAAAGTTTACTCCCCAGATGAGGATGATAGAGAGGAGGAAAAGAAAATGGAGCGGATTCATGATTGCAGCGTTACCACGAGTATAGAGCCTCCTCTAATTTGGGGACAGGGCTGGTGGAGTTATTGCTAATTTAAAATATATTTTAGATCTTACCGATAAAGATTCAAAATCTTATAACTGTTTTCGTAAATATGAGGAATTTTATGGATGAGACTGTGCAAATTTTTATAAACAAACTGTGCCAATTAATCGGGGGGTCTTTAATTTTGGAATATGGTCTCAGTCTTTGGCAACAGAGGAAGTTTTTAAAGGCGAAGCTGTTGGCAACTCTTGTCCTCTTAGTGGGAGCAAGGATTGCGTGGAAGTTTATGAGTTGAGAGATATACCGCAATCGGTCAAGAACTTGAAATTTCAGCANNGCTTCGCGGTCGAAAGATTCTAGGGTACTTTCACGCAGCTCAAATTCCAAGTTCTTGACCGATTGTGGTATAAACCCAAAAGGGGTGATTGCTCACCCCTTATATAGGCTATTTTTATGGGCATAGACGGTTTGGTGATACGGTCACGCTTCCAATGGTTGAGGAAAAGCCATTGTCATACTCGGCTAGCACATAATAGGAATAGCTTTGCCCCTTTTCCAGATGTGTATCTTTGTACATTCTAGTGTCTGCTGATACGGAAGCTACCAGATGAGTTAACGAAATATCTTCGTAAATTTTATAACCTACGGGAGTTCCTGGGCCCGAACTCCAGGTTACTTGATTATAAATATTAGTCGGGTTAACGGCTACTTGACATCCATTTACCTTATTAGCGGGTGCATTATTACTTGTAACGGAGATATTAGAGGGATTATCAAATCCTGTGATCGCAGCTTTGATAGAGTGGTCAGAGAGCGATATTTTAAATACTGTTCCTAATGCACTACCGACATAGAGAAAGGCGCCGTCTTCTGTAACAGCAATACTGTTGGGTTGAGGAATAGAAATGGGCTCGCTTAAAACGAAATTATCTTGGACTCGAACAATATTGACTGTGTTATTTCCTGAATTGGACACGAATAAATAAGTTTTATCTGGTGTAATCGCACTATAACTTGGAAAGTTGAATCCTAGGATGACATCTGTTATCATATTTTTAGAAACGCTAACCACATATAGGGCGTTGTTATTTTTGTCAGTTACGTAGGCAAACTTTCCGTCAATGGTAAATGTCAACCCTACTGGAGATTTAAATCCTGTAATCGTATGGACAATCATATGGGTCTCCGTACTGATCACACTCACAGTTCCATTTCCTGAATTTGTAACATAAATGCGACTTTGATCAGGCGATATTTGAAGGTCTTGCGGATTATCGAATCCTGAAATTAATCTAGCCAGCGTATAATCGGACAGCCGAATTACACTTACAGTGTTGTCGGAGCTCAATACATAAAGAAATTCAGGGTGGACAGGCATAGCCAATGCAACAGGATGGACAACAGAGATAACTGTCGGCAATACTGTATGTGTGGCTGTGTCGATAATTCGAACTGTGTTGTCGTCCGATCCTACAAAAGCGAGGGCTCCATCGGGAGTTAATTGTACGACGCGAGGGTTGGTAAAGCCGTAAATCGTTTGTACCGTATCATTCGAAGTATCGATGACGTTCACCGAGTTTCCCATCTGGTTGGTTACGTAAGCATGAGGAGTTACCGCAAACAAGGCGTGTGCGGACAAAAAGAGGGAAATAAATGGTAGATATTTCATGAGTACCTTTTTGTTTAGATAGATTTTTACGACACCGTTATGGTGTGCGAATAAAATCTACGAGCACCTATTTTTGCATACAATTTATATTTTTAAAATTCTTTTTTTAAAGAATATTTTAAGACAATTTGATGGTATCATAATGTACCAGCAATAATTAAAAGGTGTTGCGGAGGGAGATTGCCAGTTCTTTTCTCGCCGCATAAATAGGATGAAGGGCCTTATCTCAACTCATAGAAATTCAAGGTTTTGTCGATCTTGAGGTAAAATTTATCAATCCTCTACAAAAATCTCTCTAACTTTTATTTTCCATTTTTGCTACTTTGGGTTTTTAACCTTTCGGAAGGCTTAGCTGATGGACTTAAAATTAAAAGATGTAGCTGAACTCCTGAATGTTTCAGAAACAACGATCCGCCGCTGGATTTCAGACAGTAAGATCCCTTACTACCGCTTGAATCACCAATTTCGATTTAGCCGAAACGAAATCGAAAGTTGGGTATTGAGCTGTAAACAGGACGGGGATTTTTCCCCTTTTAACAAAGAAGAATGTGTGGAGGAGCCGGTGAAGGAAAGACTAGGAACACAACAGTTCGGCCTTTATCGTGCGGTTCACAAGGGGGGCGTATATGATCGAGTCCCTGGAGAAACAAAAGAAGAGGTGATCCGTGCCGCTATGCAGCTCATTGCTCACGATGTGGGGCTGGATGCTGATGTGATCACAGAGCTACTTCTCGATCGGGAAAAGCTGATGCCTACCGCCCTATCTAACGGGGTTGGAGTGCCTCATACCCGTGATTTCCTATTGCAGGAGTCCTATGATGTTGTGGTGATCGTATTTCCTGAGCACCCGATTCAATATGGCGCGTTAGATAACGAGCCTGTACACACTCTCTTTTTCCTCTTCGCTTGCGATGATAAGAGGCATTTGCACCTACTCGCGAAGCTCGCTCATTTAAGCAGCAAGCCCGAAAACCTGGAATTTATGAGAGAGCACCCCACGAAGGCGGAGCTGCTCGAGTATATCAAAAACTGGGAAACTAGTATCCGGCCAGTAGGATCGCGCGAGCTTACAAACGTCTCTTAATATCTTCAGATCGCAGAGAAAGAGCGCGATCTGGTTACGAAAAAATAGGACTAAGTAGGGTCGTCGAATCTGTGGAAAGATGCGTAGGATAGATTTCCCTATCTTGCATATCCTTTCCGCCACTTCGGCGATCCTACTTACCCTGTCCTGATGTTGTAACCACCACGCTTCTATAGCGGTTCCACTTGAAAGTCACCCAAGATTTTTGTTTTAACAATTCATCTTTTTAACTNNCAAAAGTTGATTTTTGACTGCGCCATCATCCCACAATTTTGATCAGGCGTAGCCGGCGCGAAAATAGTTCCCTATAGCATTGTTGCATAATTCGTTTTTTGCATAACAGGCTCATTATCAGTATTTACCACAGAGCTCACAGAGGCGCGAAAACGCGCATTTTTATGCTTTTTCTC
>PLXF01000061.1 GCA_003151315.1 Parachlamydiales bacterium | reverse complement strand
CTTAAGAAACAGGATTAAAGCAGGGTCATCTTTTTTAAAGATCGGAGCTCCCAGCAGGTAGAGGTCGTGGTCTCTGAAATAGGCATAGCGGGAAGGGTGCCGATTTTGCTGTTTAGAAGAGGGGGCAAAACTATTGTCAAACTCAATCCCTAAATTATAGAAGAGCTGTACGCGATCGGCATCACTTCTATCAGCAGGATGGGTCGTAGGGAGCTCTTTCGCTACCCCTGCCCATTGAATCTGGTAGGCTTTTCCGTTTTGAATCTCATAGGTGCCGTCGGCGACATCCGATAGACGAGGTAAATAGGTGATATATGAGGGATCTTTAACGGAGAGCCCCAAACGATAGGCGACCGAATTTTTTACAATAAATCGGCCAGTGCTCATATGTGAAGCAATGGCTTCCATTTTCTCTGTCGAAATGGGGATCAGAGAGCGGCTTGTGTTGAGCCCGGGGCGGATTCTTCCATATTCGTCTCGGACGAGTTGTGCGTCTTGCAGTGTAGGGTGGTGGATAAGCTCTAAATAGAGGGGCGCATCGCCCAAATCTTCGGTAGAGCCGGGGTATTGATTTTTTACTTCCGCAGGCTTTAATAAACGCGCCATCGCATAGTTTTTAAATCCCCAAAGATCGAAATAGTTTTTAACGGTCGGTTGGTTTTTTTGGGGGATCATTTCGCCACTGATGATTTGGGCGGAAGAGAGAGAGAGTTTTGCGATCGGCTCATTCATCTGATAAAAAACCGTCGGCGAAAAAATCCCTTGTGAAGGGTTGTCGGGAGTTTTGGATTTTCCATCGAAACGGATAAAAGGGATGTGCTCTAGATTTTCCATCCAGACAGGATCGATGAGCTCTTGAAGATCTCTCCCTTTTGCACTTACTCCGTAAATCTTTCCGCCGTAGAAATAGACCGTATCGCCAGGTTTGGCAATTAGCCGTTTAATGAACTGCTTTTTCCCCGGGAATAGCATGAAATAGATTGTATCCGATTCCGACACGTCCATATTTTCGCTGGTAAAAATGACAACCGAGCCCCTTTTAATGAGAGAGGGATTGAAATGGAAATGGGAGAGATTAAGTGGAATATTGATTCCATAATCGGTTTTTGAGGCGAGGATGTAATCTTCTTCTTTAAATGTGGGGCGCATCGATCCGGTAGGGATCGTATAGGGCTCAAACCAGACAGAGCGGATAATGATGGCAACAAAAAGGGCAAAAGCAATGGAGGTGAAAAAATCCCGAGTCTTATCCCATTTTGTTTTGGGCATCCATTCACGGGCTACCCCTTCCAACTGCACGGCGTAGCGCTGAGCTGTTAGCGACTCTTTATGTATGATCGCTTTTTGCAAAGAGGT
This sequence comes from Parachlamydiales bacterium, assembly GCA_003151315.1. GTDB lineage: Bacteria > Chlamydiota > Chlamydiia > Chlamydiales > SM23-39 > SZAS-17. The sequence goes on along the minus strand of PLXF01000061.1, from coordinate 5,646 downwards.
GAGGAGGTTTTCCACCTTTTCTCTTTGTGCTAGTTCTAACTTCGATTTTTTTCGTCGATAGAGACGATGGATCGAGCGCAAAGCCCGTTTACATTTTTTCAATGCGTAGTATTGGGATATTTTTTTTGTAACCACAGGAGACTCAAATTTCGGTTATCTTACGTTTTTTCGTCTCTGAAAGCAAGTTATTTTGTGTTGTGGAAACTTTGTCGATAAGTGTTCCGTAAAAATCGTTAAGCTGCTGAGCGATAATCTCTTCCTGGTTTTTGCTTTTGCACCACAACCTCTTTATATTCAAGTGGTTATGGATGTGATTAGAAGGGAGGTTCAAGAGGCGTTAAAGACTTTCCTTCAGGGTGTTCAAAAGTTAGTGCTTAACCCGTTTTCAGAAGCTGTTTTAAAACAGCTTCTTAGAAAGGATTGGAAACTATTTTTTCTTCTTCTTTTTCGTTGGCTCTTCTGAACTAGAGGCGTTATCGCCTTTTCTTTTTTCTGATGATTGAGAAAGTTTGCTGAGACATTCTGTCGCCCGAATTTTATCCTCCTCTGTAGCTTTATCATGAGCAAGGATATGCTTAAAAATATTTGTAAGTTCGTAGCCTTTATAAACAGAAAGGTTTTCTTTCTGCAACGTCTCCGCTAGATGAAAATAAGCTAAAACTTGAAAGTGATCGGTGGGTAGACCGCCTAGCTTAATTAATATAAACTGATCTGCGGCTTTGAGGTTATTTGTTTTATTGCCCGCTTTTAAATGGTGGAGACCGATTTCAAGCCGAGCTTCATTTATAATTTCGTTCGGTAGATTGTGGATATCTTGCAAGTTCACTACATGGCAAAAGTAATGAAAAGCCTCAAGAGCATGGTTGGTGGCAATTTGTGGAGTTATTTTTCGCAAACGGCCCAACTCTAAATATAACTTCGCTTTTTTACCACAGTCAGGTTCATCGTAAGCTTTCGCCTTTAACCAATTGATATAATAATTAATGTCGCCTTTGTCTTTGTAATAGGAAAGTAAAAAATTGATAGCCTCTTGACGATGATCTGGGCTCTCTGTAGTTTTTTGATACAATTTATAAGCGTCTTCTTTTCGTCCTTCTTTTTCATGGATTCGTGCTTGGAAGCATAAACCATGGTAACTAGCTTGGGGGCCAAGTCCCTCCGTTAATTCCTTTGCAACTTGAAGACAATTGTCATGTTCCCTGTTTTCAAAATAAAGCCTGCATAGACCTATCCCACTAGCTATTTTTAGTTGCTCGTCTATGGTCGGATTGTTGTGACGATTGCTCCAAATTTCATGATAAGCGTTGAAAGCCTCGGATAGTGATATATGAAGGGTTCCTGGAATACCCGATTCATGAAATTGGCCGATTTTATACTTTGCTTTCCAATAGCGCTTGTTCCTATCGTTTGGCCCGCTTAAAGATATGAATTTATTATAGTATTCAAAGACACGGGCTGGAGCAATGGGTACCCCCTGCCCTTCCTCATACATTTGTGCGAGCAAATAATTAGCGTCTCTCTTGCTTATTCGATTTACGGGCTCTGGCCTCAAATCATCTACAACAATAGTAAGATTGTCAAAGGCCTCTTTAAATTGACCTCGTTGGTGGTAGATTTGTGCAAGCATAAGTCGAGGGTCAAGGTGCCAACTGCACCAAAAAAGAAGGGCTGGACCCAGGGTTTTTCCCCGCTCTAAGAGGGTGATGATTCGATTCTTGAGCTCTCCTATTATTTCCTGGTTAGATGTTTTAGCTATTTGAGACCCCAAGATAAGAGCAATTAAATAACCGGCTCTCTCTTCCGCCCAAGTTCCTTTATTTTGCTCTATGAGAGAGGTTAAAATCGCGATCCCCCTTTCAGCATCGCGCTGTGCTATAGCTATGCCTTGCACGAGTTGGGCGACTATTTTTTGATGTGCTGTTGCTTGTTTATTATTGAGTAATCTCTTAGTTAGAGGGAGAGCCGCATCGAGCCTTTGTGCTCGGTAGAAATAGACAATTTTTTCTTCCAGCTCATTTAGCGTACAAAAATATTCTATTGCCGATGTTTCATCGATTTGGTCGATGGGAATTCTACATGTAGGGCATTTTTTGGGAGGTAATCCATAATTATTGGGAACAGTAAAATAGTGTCTCAGGCATGCGTCATGATTGGCGTGCCAAACCCCTTTTGCTTTTTCGGCTTCATGGAAAAGTAAGGGACCCGCTTCCAGATTTAAGATAGAATCATGGCAGATGTTGCAATCGGTAGGTAGGTTTGTTACCGGTTGAAAGATCTGAACTACATCTCTTTGTGCCAAAGGGGGAGCGTTATTTTCGTTGAGATTCGGAAGAGGGCAGACTGAGTGAGCTAGTTGTAGCTCTCCATTCACAATTCGCATCTCTAATTGAGCTGCAGTAGGAGGTTCTGTAATAAGAGGATTGGGAGAACAGCCCCAAAAACAGGTATTGGAGAATGAGGTTATTTCTCTAGCTACTACATGCTGTGGAAGGGCTTGTGGTATTGGGGGTACTGCTAAATTGATGTTCATAATTAACCTTTATTTTAAATTTTAAAAGTTAATTATAGCACTATTCCAGCAATAATAGATAGTTGTTCTTTTTGTTCAAAAATTGATTTAATAATTGATATATACCCAACGTAATTCAAAAGTTGGTTTTTGACAAAGCCAGCGCCCAGAATTTTGATCAGGCGCAGCCGGTGCAAAAACAGCTCCCTATTAGAAATAGGGGGCTCTTTTTGCAGATCGAAATTGTGGGATGCTGGCGCAGTCAAAAACCAACTTTTGAATCACGTTGGGTATACATCTAATGGGGATTCCAATTGAAGGGGAGGGTCGATTCGGTATAAAACTCACTATATCCAGCGGGGACTAAGAGCCATGTGTAACGGTGGCCTGGCTCAAATACTTCGCTCAGTTCCGTTTTTTCGATCTCGATGTTGAGCATTTCCCCTTGCCCTTTCGCAATGGAACAGGCAATAGGAAATATTTGCTTTTCTTTGGTTGTTATATCGATTGCAAAGAGTTCAAAATTTTTGTAGTACTTGGGACTTTTGAGAGAGAGGCGTAGAGTACCTTTATTGGTCCATTGGGGAGTTCCGATGAATTCGGGAACTCGGCGCGGAAGCGAGGTGTAGGGGGAAGCGAGGTTTTGTCCTGAATCGATGACCCGCATGGTCGCTGTGACATGGGTTGTCTCTACTTGAATCCAGTAGGGGAGGGGAAAACGCCCCTCTTGATCGAAATAGAGGGTCACCGTTTTGCCTGATAATTCAGAGCTATCTTTCGGCCACTGGGTTTCGTAGATGTCGAATTTGGCCTGTTCTATTTTTTGCCCTTCGACTGATAAAGGGGGCATCCAGACTTGTCGCCGGTCGGGCTCTCCATCGAGGGGAGGGGGCCCTATTCGTCGTACTTTGTCGAGGGGTACTAGTTTTAAGGGCAATTGGAGCAAGGTGGAGAGCAAGCTCTCTTGTTGAGAGATCCCGATCCAAGCAGCTCGGGAAAAGGAGTAGCACTCCAAGGGCTGGTGATTGTCGAGATCGATCTCCACCATCGCCCACGAGGTGTGTCCGGGGGCCCGATTTTTGACCCATTCGGACCAAGAAGAGGGGTAGTTTTTGAGTTTTTGCGAGGGGATCGAGATCTCTTCGAAGACAACACTACTGGGCGTTAAGAAGCGGATCGTTAAGACGGTGATCATCTTATTCGCTTCAGTGACGATATAATCGCCGCTGCGCGCCTTTTCCAGTCGAGACTGAAAACTGGTTTCAGCAGCTCCTAGAAAAGAGGACAAACAAAAGAAAAAACTAACAATTCCGATCCGCATCATCGAATCCATATTAAGGTAATATCCCTTTTTAAGGAAAGTTCTGGTTGCCATTCAGAAAGGAAATGGGGTATAGATATTAAAAAATTCAGTAGGTGTATGAAGCTTTCCAAGATCTTTTTTTTAACAATGAGTTTCTTTTTACTCTTATCAGCCCTTTTGGCTTTTACCCATAAGTCCCATCAATTAATGGCGGGAGAAGGGGGGGCTACCCAAGAGCAAATTCAGTTGATCGACCAGGAGATTACAGAGCTTAAAGAGATGAAAAGAGGGTACGAGTCGCGCGCGATCCGCCACGAAAATTTGGGACAAATGATGCAATTTGAAAGCGAATATACGCTGGAGACACGCCGCCATTTCCAATTAGCAGAGCAAAATCGGGAAATGGCTCAAAAACTTCAAGATGACATCGATCAGCTCGAACAAAAAAAACAGGATCTGTTAAAGAGAAAGCGCAGGTTGTCTATTTATTAATTAACGCGACGACCGAGTTTCCGAAGCAGAAACTCGGTCGTCGCGTTAATTGGTGCAAAGCATTTACAATTTGTCCCGTGTCGATTTCATCGACATGGTGCTCGTGAGATAAAACGGTCGCCTGGCTGTTTAAAGGCCCCCATTCCCAGGGTTTTGTCCCCCCATAGAGAGCAACTAGCGGCTTATGTAAAGCCGAAGCTAAATGGACGATCCCGCCATCTCCGGTAAAAACTCCATCTACAGAATTAAGTAGAGCAAGAAAATCTCCTAGAGTTTCCGTGGGATATACGTGATTGGGAATTTGCAGCCGTTTGACCAACTCTTCTGCCTGAGGCCGATCTTTAGGTAGGCAATTGACAATGATACCTAGAGAAGGAATACCAGCTAGAGCATTAAGAAACGTTGCATAACGACTCGGAGATATAGTGCTTCCTGCTCGATTATTCGAAACGGAGACTAAAAGAGTTGTGGGAGAAAAAAGCTCCACTTTTCCCACCCTCCTCAATTGGGGATAGTAGGCGGGCTCTAATTGATCCATTTGGGGATCGATAAGATGGATGGCACGGAGCGCTTGATGGGTGGTCGGTAGGGAATTGGGGACAGGGCAGTTTACGCACCAGTCTCTCTTTTTTTCGACATAAGCGATGCGGTATTTGGCGCCTAAAGCTAGTAGGGATCGGTTGATTAATTTCATCGGCGTCGTTTTGGCCGATATCCCTATATCGATGCCCCTTTTTCTCAAGGGCCAAATCGTCAAGGCCATCTCTAAATATTTATTCTTCCGTTGCGCAATCAAGACCACCTCGTCGGGTCCCTGTAAATAGGGGGCTAAATCCCTATTTTTTTCTTCGATACAAAGAGAAATATGAGCTTGAGGCATGAGTTCTTTGCAGCGCAAAACAAGGGGGATAGAACACAAAATGTCTCCCAACCCATTGCGACGAAAAATAACGACGCTACGAATCTGAGAAAAAGGGATCATTTTCATGGAGTTATCGAACCTTAAAGGTAATTTCACCGAGGATTTTAGGTGANNGAGGTGAAATAAATGGTGATTACAAGTAAAATAGTTCTCTAACCAAGGGGATCTGCATCGTTATTTCACTTATTACACCTAGGCAGAACCGATCTTGCTCTTCAAGCTGTTATCAGACAGCGGGAAAAGTTCTGCAAAAAATAAAAGAGGCCATTTATTGGTTTTTTAAATTTATTTGTCCCTGTCTGTTTAAGGCAAAATCTTCTTCAGTAAAAACTTTTATTGCAATTTCTAAGCCCTCGCAAATCGCTGCACCTGAGTTGAGTGGGTCGGTTGACCCAGAAAATCTATTTGAAGCCTCTCAGA
>PLXF01000058.1 GCA_003151315.1 Parachlamydiales bacterium | reverse complement strand
TCTCCACAGGCTAACAAGCGATGTCCTCGCTCTAAAACATTGATCGCGCCAACTACGTCGGCATGATTATTATATCCACAACTTACACACTCAAACCGAGCTTGTGTCTTACGATTATTTGAGGAGACACAGTCGCAAGATGGGCAAGTTTGACTCGTATATTGAGGAGGCACAGCAAGCAACATTCCGCCATTCCATTCCAGTTTGTATTCTAGTTGCTGGCGAAATAGTCCCCAGCCTTGATCCAAAATACTGCGGTTCAACCCTCTTTTTTGCTGTACTCTTTTTCCTGGGTGTTCTTTAGTTCCTACTGCTGATTTAGACATGTTCCTTACCGCCAAATCTTCAATACATACAAGCGCGTGGTTTTTGCTGATTGTTGTTGTGATTTTGTGCAGAAAGTCTTTACGAGCATTTGCTATATCAGTATGGACTTTTTGAACTTTGATTCTTCCTTTTTTCCAGTTACTGCTAAATTTTACCTTGCGGCTCATTCTCCGTTGGTATCGCCTTAAGCGTATCTGGTGTTTTTTGAAACTATTTAAGGGAGCAATGTAGCTTCCGTCACTCATAGTAGCAAAACGGGCAATTCCAACGTCGATGCCAATTGTAGTTGTTGCTGTGGACTTTGGTTTCTCAATTTCTCGCTGCGTTTGAATTGAAACAAACCATTTTTTGCCGTTATTGGATATGGTGACATTGCGCAATTCCCCAATTGCCTCGCGGCTTTTGCGGTAACGCAGCCAACCGAGTTTAGGTAAAAAAATGCGGCTATTTTTTTGATCGAGTTTGATTTGTTGAGAATCTGGATAGCGAAAGCTCGAGCGATCGCCTTTCTTTTTGTAGCGAGGAAAAGCCGCTCGCTTGGCAAAGAAGTTTTTATAAGCTCTTTCCAAATCTTTTAGAGCATGTTGCAGGGAGTGGCAGGGGGCTTCTTTGAGCCAAGGTGTTTCTGCACTGTTGCGCCATGCAGTAAGCTGCTTAGCCATTACAACGTAACCAATGAATTTATTACCAGCTTCATGGTTCTCCTTTTGGAGGGCTAACGCTTTATTAAACACGAAACGGCAAGATCCAGAGAATTTACGCATATCGCGTTCTCCACCAGGTTGTAGTTCGTATTTAAATGCTTGCATTCGTTGCATAGCCTAAATTATAATTTGGCCTATGAAAAAAAACAACGAGATTCGTCACGGAAGGCATTGCACGTTTTCAATGCATGTACATCTGGTCTTTGTTACAAAATACCGCCGCGGAGTATTTACCAAGGAGATATTGGACGAACTGTATCCAATCTTTTCCAGTGTTTGCATAGATTTCGAGGCTGATTTAGTGGAGTTCGATGGCGAAGATGACCATGTCCATTTGCTTGTGAATTACCCACCTAAAGTGTCGGTTTCAAAATTAGTAAACAGTCTCAAGGGAGTATCGAGCCATTTAATTCGCAAAAAGGACTATCCCAGTCTCCGAGAGAAACTATGGGGTGGAGCTCTATGGTCGCCCAGCTATTTTTCTGGCAGTTGTGGAGGCGCCCCCATTGCTATTATTCGTCAGTATATTGAACAGCAGAAAACACCCGATTGAATTAGCATTTTTCGGCGGGCACGCTAACCTCGCCCTGAACGACGGAATTTGCGCGTGTCCATTGGATCAAAAGAATCCCCTTAATTAAACAGGCAATTTTTACAATCGCCTCGGAACTCAGTCTTTGAATTACGAGCGGTATAAAAGTAAAGCGGCTTTACATTTCCAGGTTCAGAAAAGTGCTGGCGTTTTCTGATGTGATGCGGGCGATCTCTTCTACGGGCAGCCCTTTTATTTCGGCAAGGCATTGGGCGGTTTCGGGTAGATAAGCCGGCTCGTTGATGAGTCCTCTGTATTTTTGGGGAGCTAAATAGGGGGTGTCGGTTTCGATGAGAAGCTGGGACAGAGGCGCCCATTTGGCGATATCGCGTAGAGATTGGCTTTTTTTGAAGGTGATGATGCCACTGAAAGAGAGATACCAGCCTCTGTCAAAAACTTGTTTTGCCTCTTCTGCAGTTCCAGTGAAACAGTGTAGCACTGCGGGCCCCTGATAGTGCGCATCGGCTAAGGTAAAGAGATCGGCGAACGCTTCTCGGCAATGGAAAATAACGGGGAGCTGGACCGAGAGAGCCAATTGAAAATAGCGCTTAAGGAAGTCTTGCTGAAGAGGGCGGGGAGAGTGCTCATAGTGGTAGTCAAGACCTGTTTCTCCAATAGCTACTAGTTTTCCTTGCTGCGCTGCTTCCTGGAAAAGGGGGAAATCTCTCTCGCCTAATTTTTCCACATCGTGAGGTGTTGTGGCCCCCGCATTGCGAATTTCTGGGTAGAGAGTGGCGAGGTGGAGTCCGTCTTGCAATGTTTGCGCGTCGGTGCAGATGTTGATCATCCGGCGCACATGAGCCTCTTTGGCTCTTTGTATAATCTTTCCCATTTCGGGTAAAACCGCAGGAGAGCTAAGATGGGCGTGGGAGTCGGTATAAAATGGCATGTTTCCTTGACTTTTACAAAGCCTTGGATTATCTCCTTCCTTGAATTCTAACTCAAGATACTCATGTTTTTATTAGCTGCAGGCAACCCCTTCATTAGTGCATACCTCCAATCCGATTGGTTTGGGAAAGGGATCTTTTGGGCCCTCTTTCTCATGTCGGCCCTCTCTTGGGGCATCCTTATCTATAAAGTTTGGGTGGCCTCTCAGGTGAGAAAACTCTCGGAGGAATTTGCCTCCCAATTCGATGATAGGACCGACCTATTAAATCTCCAATTCACCCCGCAAAAAGGGCATTTTGCCGAATTGCCTCACCCCTACTTTGAAATCTATAAATCTCTGAAGCAAAACACGCTGAAAATCATCAATAAAAACCATTTCCACTCTCCCGAAACCAAAGGGCATCTTTTCCTCTCAAAGGAAGATCTCGATCTTGTCGCTACAGGCGTCTACTCAACGATTGCGATGCAGACCAAATATCTGGAGAAAAATCTATTTATTTTGTCGACGGCGGTCACTTTAGGCCCCTTCTTAGGTCTCTTGGGAACTGTCTGGGGTATCTTGCTCGCTTTTTCCCATATGCAAACTTCTGCGGGCTCTATGACAATGCTTTCAGGACTCTCGATGGCTTTAGCTACAACGGTCATCGGACTGGTTGTCGCCATTCCTGCTTTGGTGGGATACAACTACTTGAGAAATCTAGGGAAAGAATATCGGCATGAGATGGAAGATTTTTCTGAATTGCTCCTCATAGCCGTGGAACTGAAATATCGCCGATGAGACGGACCCGAAAACAATACGACGACTCGGCTTTAGAAGAACCCCTCATTAATTTGACTCCCCTGATCGATGTTGTATTTGTGGTCTTGATCACGTTCATGCTCATCGCTCCTGTTTTGAATTTGGATCATGTGGAATTAGCGGCGAGCGGCGAGCGGCAAAAAGAGAGCTCTGCTACAAACGAACAACTCCTTTTGATTTTGGTAAAAGCCGATAACACGATCTGGTTTCAGGGAGTTCCCCTCTCTTATAAACAGTTAGCAGAGAAGCTTAAACTAGAAAAAAAACGGCATCCGGGCCAAATTCCGCAAGTGATCCAAGATTATAGGGCCCAATTTGGGACCTATCAATCGGTGAAAAATACACTTGAGTCTTGCGGTTTCGATCAGATGGATGTCGTGCTGAAGCCCAATTAAATGATAGAAAAATTTTTTAAGTTAAGCCGCAAAAAGCAGATCTGGGTATGCGTCTTTGGACTGCATGCTTTTATCTTCTTTTCCCTTTTGGTACACCATGCCGCAACAAGTTCATGGAAAACTAAAAAACAAATCGCCGTTCGAACCTATGTGGTGCAGAAAAGCGCGCCTCCCAAAAAAGTGGTGACCCCACAAAAGCCACCGGCAGCTCCTCCTGCTGTAAAGCCAAAGCCGCAGAGCAACCTTCCAGCAAAAAAAAGNNAGGGAAAGAGGCCCCCCCTGCAAAAGCCGCCGTTATCGACGACTTGACTGCAGCCCTCGATCTATTAAAAGAATGGGACAGCCCCTCAAATAGCCGCCCAGCTCTCCAAGTCCCCACCGCCGTACATATTCAGCAAAGCCAGGTTGCATCGACAAATCCCTCCTATGGAGAATTTCTGGTTGGTTATTTGGAGAGCACACTCGATTTGCCCGAATTTGGCCAAGTAAAAATCCAACTCGTAGTGGATAGAGAGGGGCACGTAATTAGCAGTGAGATCCTCTCCTCGGAAAATCTGAAAAACAGCGAGTTTCTTAAAAACCGTTTGCCTCAACTCACCTTCCCATGCTTTAATGATTTCGGCATCACAGAGAAATGCCTCACCTTTACTGTATCGTTTCAAAATGCTGAAAATCGGTATTAAGCTACTCCTAATCCTCTCCTGTTTCACCTCTCAAGCCTATGCTGAAGAGCTACAGGTCCATTTGTCCACTCGAGCTCCCCTCCCTCCCCTCTATATTAGCCAAGTAAAAACCGATCCAGAGCAGTACGACTGGCGCTATTTTGATGAGCTGCGCTCTGTTTTAATCTTCGATTTGAACATTTCAGGCCATTGCACCCTTGTCGATCCAAAACCCGAATGGGAAAATCGGTTCCAATGGCCCGATGTAAAGAGAAACATCGACCTAACTCCTTGGGAAAGGCAGAAAATTCCATTTATCGTTGTTCCCGAGATGTTCGAAGGAAAATTTTGTTTAGTCGCCTTCAACGTGCAAAAAAAAACATCGAAGAGATACTCAGGCTTTGACCTCACAGGAAAATTGGAAGTGGATCGAAAAGAGATCCACCGCTTAGCAGACGCTCTTCAACGAGATCTTTTTGGAACACAAGGGGTCTCCTCTTTGCGACTGATCTATACGCAAAGGACAAGAAATCCCGATCCTAAAGGGGCCGATTGGCTCTCCGAAGTTTGGGTATGCGACTCCGATGGAGCCAATTCCGCGCAAATCACCAACGAAGGGTCCTATTGCGTATCCCCCGGCTTTCTTCCTGGAAAAGCATGGGGCTCCGATTTTTTCTACGTCTCGTATCAAGGGGGACAATCCAAAATCTACAGATCCTCGCTAAAAGAGCCCAAAGCTGAACCTTTTGTATCGCTACGAGGCAGCCAGCTTCTCCCTGCTATCTCGGCTAAAGGCTCTCAGATCGCTTTTATTGCAGATGCAGCGGGACGCCCCGATTTGTTCATTCAAAATGTAGATCCGAGCGGAAAGATGATCGGCAAAGCTCGCCAACTCTTTTCCGCCCCCAGAGCAACTCAAGCCTCTCCCACTTTTAGCCCCGATGGACGACAAATTGCTTTCGTATCAGATAAAGATGGACCTCCCCGCATTTATATGATGGATGTCACCACTCCAAAAGACACAAAAAGGCACATTCCTCACCTCCTCACCAAAAAAAATCGGGAAAATACATCGCCAACCTGGTCTCCCGATGGAAAAAAATTAGCCTATAGCGCCAAAACAGAAGGGATCCGGCAAATCTGGATTTACGATTTCGAAACCGATGAAGAAAAACAACTCACAAGCGGCCCCGAAAATAAGGAAAACCCCTCCTGGGCGCCCGATAATTTACACCTTGTCTACAACACCGAAAGCGACGACATTTGTGAGCTGTTTTTAATCAATTTAACGCAGCGCGAACCTGTTTTAATTGCCAAAGGCTCGGGCCAGAAACGATTTCCTTCTTGGGAAAGGCGATGAAAGCATCGTCAATAATTAGGCTTATGCTGTAGATTTAAATTAGAAGATTTTTAGAGGGATTATGAAACGTTTTGTCATTGCCGCTACCCTTCTCTTAGGTGCTGGGTGTGCTAGAAATAGCAACCAAACTTGGGAAGATGTCAAAACAGCGGGTCGTTATATGCAAAAAGGGGTCGACACACTCTGGGGAAAAGATTACGACTCTCGGATGCTCACCTCCGACGAGGAGTTCATCGGACCCTACGATGCCGATTTTATCCCCTTGCGAGATGCCGACCTGAAAAATTCATTTGCCGATATCGCTCTTCCTCAACCTAAAGGTATCCCCGGAGAGAAAGGGATCCCTTCGTTAGATCAATTCTACTCGCCTCCCGACTCCATCCGCTCCCTTTTTCAGCTCGTCCATTTTGAAACGGATGAACATACCCTCCGTGATAAAGAGGACTTGGCTGCGATTAATCAAATTGCCGCTTATCTAAAAAAGGCACCGAACACCTACTTAGTTATCAATGGACACACAGATGAGAGGGCGTCTGCCACCTACAATATGGCCCTGGGGTTAAGACGCTCCAACTATATCCGATCGCTCTTAGTCAAGGCGGGAGTCAGTCTCAATCAGGTCTATACCATCTCTCAAGGTAAAGAACAGCCTCTGGCCTATGGCCATACAGCCGAGGATTGGAAACAAAACCGGCGCGCCGACTTTAAAATTTTTGAAAAATGAAAACCTCTGTTTTTTCGTTAACAGCTCTTTCCCTTTTCTGCATGGCGGGATGCTCCCCTTTAAAAACATCCCCCCACGATGAAAAGCACCAACTGGAGCTAACTCTGCATGAAGTGCAAACAAATGTGGATGATTTGCGGCACGACATCAATTGTTTTCAAACCGAGCTGCAAATTCTCGATGGGCGGATAAAATACTATGAAAACGCTCTCACTTCGTTAAAACAGCAAGATTTAGAAAAACACCAATCGAAGATCGATCAATTAAACACCCAAATTCAATTGTTGGAAAAAAAAGTAGCGGCGCAAGAGAAGACCCAACAAACCGAACTCCATCGTGTGGGAAAACTGACAGATCACGCCAACGAGACAACGGCCGCACTTACCCAATTTAAATCACGCCTGCAAGAAATCGAGGGAGACCTCTCCATCGTTTCTAAACTCAAAGGAAACCTCGAATCAATCGCCCGCAATTTAAAGCCCCACTCGGAAGCCACAAAAAGTTATAAAGTCGGCTCAGGGGATTCTTTAGAAAAAATCGCGAGACTCCATAAAACAACCGTCGAGCGGATTAAAAAGCTAAATAGCCTCGATAACGATCTAATTGTCGTTGGGCAAGAATTAAAAATCCCCACTGAATGAACTCTTCTCCCATTGGTATTTTCGACTCAGGCGTCGGAGGGCTGACGGTATTTAGAGAGATCATTCATCGACTTCCTCACGAAGATATCATCTACCTCGGAGATACCGCCCATATGCCCTATGGGAATAAATCGACCGAATCCATTATCCGCTACACAATCGACGGGACAAAAATTTTACTAGATAGAAACATTAAACTATTAGTTATCGCTTGCCATACAGCCTCGTCTCATGCTCTTCAAGCTCTCAGCGCAGCCATCTCT
>PLXF01000196.1 GCA_003151315.1 Parachlamydiales bacterium | reverse complement strand
AAAAAAAGAGAAAATAACAGGATATAAGGATGGACAGGATAAGAAAATATGAAAAAAACTATATCGCCGCCTTGCGGCGTAACATTTTTTCATCCTGTCCATCCTTATATCCTGTTATTTTCCCCACCATGCCCATCAAATCTTTTTAATAAAAAGCCCCTGAGAGAATCTCCGAGAGTAAAGAAAAATCTGATGTGCGCAACGCGTAAAAAAGATATAGCCGCTTGAAACGGAAACACTATATATCCTAGCTAAAAATTCATATATTCTTTACAATCTTTGACGTACTAAAACCAATTCTAAACGGAGTGTTTCATGTCTTTAACTGTTCAAAGTTTTGCTAATTGGGTGGGGGATCGACGTACAAGATCGATGCCAGATGGAGATAAAAAGATCTCTTGTAGGAATATAGCGATCTACAACACGCAAGTTGCCATGCATAACATTGCCACTGTAGGACTGGTTGTTATGGCTGTCGCTGCGATTTTCTCAGGAATGTCCCTGTTCGCAGGCTTGGCAGGCGTTGCTCTATTCTACTTTTTAAGACAATCGGTAGTTGATGAACTGCAAGAATATCAAGGGCACAGGGGAGGCAATCAGCCGAAAGAAACTTACTCCGAAGCTGATATTAGTGGAAAATTGGGCTTTACCCCAAAGAATTGGAAAGCCGTTGGGTTTAAAGTTTTAAATCGAGCGCTTTGGTTGAATTTCGTATCGAGACCGACGGAGAAAGATGCGATATCTTTCAGTGAAAAAGTGGTCTCTGCTACAAGAAAGTTTCTTGGCGTGAAGATTGTGCCTCCAATGGAAACTTCAGGTCAAAGCTATGCCGTTAATCCTATTTCAGGAGAAAATGCTGGCCCCGATTTTTTCGCTGATTTATCACATCGGACGTCTGATCCAGCAAGCCCTAAGTTTGGACAAAGATATCCGAACCAACCTAAGCTCACTCATTAGAATGAAAAAAGGCCGGGTTTTACCCCGGCCTTTTTCTGCTTCTTAGATTACGCCTTAATTTTGATATCGACGCCGGCTGCTACAGGTAGTACTTTGAGCTTGTCGATCGTATCCAGTGTTGGATCTAAAAGATCCAAAACGCGGATGTGCGTTCTCATCTCAAACTGCTCGCGCGACTTGCGGTCGACGTGAGGGGAGCGTAGAACCGTGTAGATCTCCCGCTTGGTGGGGAGAGGAATCGGTCCGACGACTCGAGCACCAGTGCGCTTCGCCGTTTCGACGATATCCATCACCGAGCGATCCAACGTCCGCTGGTCGAACGCCTTGAGGCGTATGCGTATTTTTTTTTCTTGGTTGTTTTGCCATAACCTCTACTTCTTGCAGATTTCTTCTTGGATTTTGCTTGGAACCCGCTCAAAATGGCTTGGTTCCATTATGTAGGTCGCACGACCTGATGTCATTGAACGTAGAACGGTCGAATAGCCGAACATCTCGCTTAAAGGCACTTCCGAAGAGACCTCGACTATCCCTTTAAGGGAGTCTTGGCCCAGGATTTTGCCGCGGCGCCGGTTTAAGTCTCCGATCACATCGCCCATGCCGCTTTCCGGCGTGGTGACGACTACTTTCATGATCGGCTCTAAAATCACAGCCTTCGCTTTTCGAGCAGCGTCTTTAACAGCCATCGAAGCGCAAATTTTAAACGCCATCTCGTTAGAATCCACCTCGTGGTACGATCCGAATGTGATCGCCACTTTCGTATCGATGAGAGGATAGCCGGCTAATACGCCAGAAGCCAATCCTTCTTCGATCCCTTTAATACAAGGGGTGATGTACTCTTTCGGGATCACGCCGCCAACGATTTTGCTGACAACTTCGTTCCCTTTTCCAGCTTCGTTCGGCTCGATTTCAAGACAGACGTGAGCGTATTGCCCTCGACCGCCCGACTGCTTGACGTACTTAGTTTCAGACTCAGCAGGTATCGTGATCGTCTCTTTGTAGGAGACTTCAGGTTTACCTACATTCGCTTCGACGCTAAATTCGCGGAACATCCGGTCTCGAAGAATCTCCAAGTGGAGCTCTCCCATACCCATGATGATCGTCTGGCCAGTCTCTTCGTTGGTCATAACTCTAAAAGTGGGGTCTTCGTCCGCCAGAGCGGATAGAGCCATAGAGAGTTTTTCCCGGTCAGCTTTCGACTTAGGTTCGATCGCCATCGAGATCACCGGATCGGGGAAGTTCATCTTCTCCAACACAAGGGGCTTATCCTCAAAGCAGAGGGTGTCGCCAGTCGTTGTGTATTTCAGGCCGATGCAAGCAGCAATATCGCCAGTATAAAATTCGTCTTTATCTTTTCTCTGGTTGGCGTGCATTTCGAGGAGGCGGGAAACCCGTTCTCTCTTATCCTTCGTCGAATTGAGCAGAGCAGAGCCTTTTGTTAGCGTTCCGCTGTAAATCCGGATAAAGGTCAGCTTGCCAACATAAGGGTCGGTCATGATTTTAAATGCGAGCGCTGAAAGAGGGCTATCGTCTGAAGGGATGATCTCGATTTTTTCATCGGAATCGAGTTTATGACCATGAATCATTCCTCGGTCGAGAGGGGAGGGCATCCAGGCGACGACGCAGTCGAGGATCTGTTGCACCCCTTTATTTTTAAAGGCGGTTCCGCATAAGACAGGGTTGATCTTATTGGCAATTACCCCTTTGCGGATTACAGCATGGATCGCTTCTTCAGAGATCGAATCGGGATCTTCGAGAACTTGCGTCATGAACAGGTCGTTAGAGTCGTCGATTGTGGCGAGCTCTTCGAGTAGTTCCATTCTCATTTTTTTGCAAGTTTCGAGAAGATCTGCAGGGATCGGCTCAATATCGTATTTCGCACCCATCGTCTCGTCGTGGAACAGATAGGCTTTCATGGAAACGAGGTCGACCATTCCTTTGAAATCGGACTCAGCGCCGATTGGGCAATGGACGGGGATTGCGTTTGCATGGAGCTTTTCTTTCATGGAGCGAACGGCGTTGAAGAAGTCGGCTCCTGTCCTGTCCATCTTGTTGACGAACACGATGCGGGGCACTCCATACCTTTCAGCTTGGCGCCAAACGGTTTCCGATTGAGGCTGTACGCCGGCGACGGCGCAAAATACAGCAACAGCTCCGTCCAGAACGCGCAGAGAGCGCTCCACTTCGATGGTGAAGTCGACGT
>PLXF01000116.1 GCA_003151315.1 Parachlamydiales bacterium | reverse complement strand
ACTGTGTAAATGTGTGAAGGATACAGAAGCGAAGGGTTGTTGTCTAGCTCCCTCGTTGCTCGACTTTGCAACTTTTTTATACCGTTCGTGATGCAAGAATCGGTTTTTGAGGGGCGTATGCGCCCAGAATTTTCATCAGNNTCGCAAGCGGCAGGATATGCAAGATGTAAATGACTTATACTACAATCGGCCAAGAACTTGGCCGATTGTAGTATAGCTCTATTGCATTTGCGTATTTGTCCTCGGACGTTTGGCCTTTGCCTAAACTATTTAAATTTTATTTTAAAAAAGGGGGTTTTTCTCAGATGTGAAAAAAATATTCCGGCGATATGTAGGTATAAGATATGATCGATCGGAAAGTTTCAGGTTTATTTGATGTCGAGCCTAGCTGTTATTGGAATGCAGTGGGGGGATGAAGGTAAGGGGAAGGTCGTCGACCTCCTCTCCGAAATCGCCCACCACACGGCCCGCGCTCAGGGAGGCAATAACGCCGGTCATACGGTGATTGTACAAGGGACCGAATACAGGTTCCATTTAATCCCCTCTGGGATCCTGTACCCCCATACGAAATGTTATATCGGCGGCGGGACGGTCATAGATCCTCCCTCTCTTCTCGCTGAAATCGAGGGGCTTAAAAAGCATGGGCTCGCCTATGAAAAGCGGTTGTTTATCTCTCTCTATGCCCATATTGTTATGCCCTATCACCGCTTGATCGATCGGTTGGTTGAAGAGGCGAAGGGTTCTGCAGCAGTTGGGACAACAGGCCGAGGAATTGGCCCCTGTTATGTAGATAAAGTGAATCGCTGCGGGATTCGATTGGCCGATCTATTATCTGTAGAGACTTTTCAGGCCAAGCTCGACTCTGTATTGGCGTTAAAAAATCGGGAACTCCAAGGAATGTTTGGGCACGCTCCTTTAGAGGCAAAAGAGATTTATGAAGAATATTGCGCCTACGCTGAACAATTAAGGCCTTTTGCCGCGCCGATTGAGGAGATGCTCTATGAGGCGGGGAAAAAAGGGGATAAGATTTTATTTGAGGGAGCTCAGGGCTCTTTGCTCGATGTAACATTTGGCACCTATCCTTTTGTCACCTCTTCGTGTACTTTAGCTGGCGGCGTGAGTTCCGGATTAGGCATTGGCCCCACTCAGGTGCGAGGCACAGTTGGCGTTACGAAGGCCTACACAACGCGAGTGGGAAACGGCCCCTTTCCAACTGAGCTGCAGGGGGACGAACTCTCCCTTTTCCCCGACCATGCGGAGGCGCGAGAAATTGGCGTGACAACGGGGCGCAAACGGCGGATCGGATGGATCGATCTTTTTATGCTCCGCCACACAATTTGCTTGAATGGGGTCGATTCCTTAGCGATGATGAAACTCGATATCCTCGACCATTTAGAGGAGATTCAGTTGTGCGTGGGGTATAAAATAAATGGGCGGACAATTCGCTCTTTCCCAGCCACGATAGAAGAGTTGCAACGCATAGAGCCGGTCTACGAAACGGTCCCAGGCTGGAAAACTTCGACACGGGAGATTTCTCTGTATAATGAATTGCCAGCCCATGCAAAAAGGTATTTGAAACGGATAGAACAAGTTCTCGATGTGCCGATCTCTTTGATTTCGGTAGGGCCTGAACGGCATCAGACGATTTGGATGGAACGGTTTTTCGAATAGGATTTTACCCATATATGAGCGTTCCGACTAATCTCGATTTTGAACCTAAGCAAGCGGTAGCTGAATCTCAACATTTTTCTTTCGATTTAGCGGAAGCTATTTCGCAATTAGATCCGCAAAAAATCCCGCAGCATATTGCTATTATTATGGATGGAAATCGGCGCTGGGCGAAAAGTCGGCAGCTTCCCCCTATTATGGGGCATTGGGAAGGAGCTGAAGTGTTGACCGATATCGTTCAAGCCGCCTCAGAAATCGGGGTGAAATCGCTCACTGTCTACGCCTTTTCTACCGAAAATTGGCATCGACCTGATGAAGAGATTGAAGAGTTGATGAATCTATTCCATCTCTATTTGCTCCGTAAGAAAGAGTTGATGGTCCGAGATGGGATCCGTCTTAATGCCATTGGCGATCTGGAAAAATTGCCTCAACGGGTGCAGGATGCTTTTGAAGAGACGCGGAGAGCGACTGAAAAATGTAATAAAATTAATTTAATTCTCGCTATGAATTACGGGGGCCGCGATGAGATCCGGCGGGCCGTCGAAAAGATTGTGCGGATGGAAGAGCGGCAAGAGATAACGGAAGAGCTGATTGCGAGCCATCTAGACACCTCTCCTTGGGGCGATCCCGATTTATTGATCCGCACCTCGGGCGAACTGCGCGTGAGCAACTTTCTTTTATGGCAGATTTGTTATGCGGAAATTTACATTACCGATGTGATGTGGCCGGAGTTTACTTCTAAAGAGCTCATGGAAGCGATTGTAACCTACCAGAGCCGCAAACGTCGATTGGGGACATAATGAAAGATTTAGGTCGTAGGTTGAGTGTTTCCACCGTTTTAATAACGTTGGTAACTATATTATTAAGCTTTGCCTACAACGTTTGGTTTCAATATATTGTGGTGCTCTTCATAGCGGCGCTCGCTGCTGTGGCGATTTGGGAATATGAGAAGTTTGTTGAGGCGAAAGGGGGGCGGATGATTTTACCCGCCCTCATGACGATCACCGTGTGCGTGGTGGGCTCTTTTTATGCGGCTGCCCGCTCGCCCGCTTTGCATAGTTTGCCTCTCCTCCTGTTCTTCATCGGATTTTTAATTCTGTTTGCTCTCCATTTTCGGCAAAAACACGGAGCTGTCGTCGATCTTTCGGTCTCTTCTTTTGGGCTCCTCTATATTGCCGTTCCGATGGGTATGTTGCTCGGGATTCTCTATTTTCCTTTCCCTGAGCTGACCCAAGATGGCCGCTTGTGGATTGCCTATCTGTTAGTTGTTACGAAAATCGCCGATGTGGGCGCCTATTTTGCTGGCAGTTTATGGGGTCGCCGCAAGTTAGCCCCTTCGATTAGCCCAGGTAAGACCGTGGAAGGGGCGATTTTCGGATTGCTTTGCGCCGTTTTAGCCAGCTATGCTTTTCATCGTTTGAGCCTCTATGCACAAATCGGGTTTCATTTGGGTACGGCAGAGTGGGTTTTCCTCGGGATTGTGCTCGGCTTGATCGGACAGTTTGGCGATCTCTCCGAGTCGTTGTTAAAACGGGATGCGAATAAAAAAGATAGTAATGCACTGCCCGGTTTAGGGGGAGTTCTCGACTCTGTGGACTCTCTTTTATTTAACGCCCCCATTATTTATTTTTATCTCACGTATGTAAAAATATGATCATAACTATTGATGGCCCTTCTGGAACGGGTAAATCTACTGTAGCCAAAGGTGTCGCGAAACGGCTAAATTTTACCTTTTTCGATACCGGGGCGATGTACCGGTCGCTTGCCTGGATGCTTTTACAAGAGGAAATAGATCCTCACGATGCGGAGAAGGTGTGTGAGCTTTTACCCCGCTTCCATTTTGAGATCCGCACCGGCGCTGATGGGTCAAAAAGGTACAGTGTAAATGGGCTTGACATCACCGATTCGATCAGGTCTCAGCAAATTTCAGCGCTCTCTTCTCAAGTTGCCGTTATCCCCGCAGTGAGAGAGGCCTTAGTCAAGATCCAACGCCAATTTGGCCATGCCTCCGATGCCGTTTTTGAAGGACGGGATATGGGCACTGTGGTATTTCCCGACGCCGATTTAAAAATATTTTTAACGGCTAAGCCAGAAGTGCGCGCCGAGAGGCGCTATCGGGAACTGATGGCCAAGTTTCCTGATATCATCCAATCGATGAGCTACGACCAAATTCTGCAAGATATTATCCAGAGAGACCATATCGACTCAACTAGGGCCGTTTCCCCCTTAAAACAGGCCTCTGATGCCGTTTTAATCGACACCTCCGACCTAACTGCCGGGCAGGTGATCGAAAAGATTCTCGAGCTCCAAAGAGGGAAAAAGAGGGTTTATTCGCGGATGAAGTTTTCCTATTGGCTCGTCTATTCGATGGCCCGCTTTTTCTTCCGCATCTTTTTTCGTCTGCGGATTTATGGACTCGAGCAACTCCGTCCCGGATCGGGGATCATCGCCGCTAACCATGCTTCGCTCTATGACCCTGAAGTGGTTTCGATCTCTTGCCCTGAAGAGGTCCATTTCTTAGCGAAGGAATCTCTTTTCCGGATTCGCCTTTTAGGGCCCCGCATCCGGGTTCTCAACTCCCAT